>JBBAAT010000137.1:0-7490 GCA_041658145.1 Bacteroidales bacterium
CAAACAAAAACAACAATACTGATAACTATTTGCAGCCCGATGTTGTATTAAAAAAACGCATCGCAATATTAGGTTCAACAGGTTCTATCGGCACACAAGCGCTGGAGGTGATAAAGCGGCATCCCGGACATTTTTCGGCAGAGGTCATTACAGCGCAGCAAAACGCCGGTCTGCTGATAGAACAGGCGATAGAATTTATGCCCGATTCGGTGGTAATTGCCGACGATACGCAATACCGGAAAGTGCAGGATGCGCTGAATCCTTACGATATTAAAGTGTATGCCGGAACAGAAGCCCTTGCTCAGATAGTTGAATTAGATAATGTTGATATGGTGCTTACGGCGCTTGTTGGTTTTGCGGGACTTAAGCCAACACTGAATGCCATCAAGTCTGGAAAACAGATCGCTCTTGCAAATAAAGAAACACTTGTTGTTGCGGGAGACATAGTAACCCTTGCTGCGAAAGAAAACGGCGTTAATATTTATCCTGTTGATTCGGAACATTCAGCTATTTTTCAGTGCCTGGCGGGCGAGTTCCACAACCCTGTGGAAAAAATATACCTGACTGCATCAGGCGGTCCTTTCAGAGGAAAAACTATTGATGAACTGAAGCATGTTACAAAAAATGATGCGCTGAAACACCCCAACTGGAACATGGGCGCCAAGATCACAATAGATTCGGCAACACTTATGAACAAAGGGCTTGAAGTGATTGAAGCGCACTGGCTTTTTGGTCTGAAACCCGGACAGATTGATGTTATTGTGCATCCGCAGTCAATCATTCATTCTATTGTTCAGTTTGCCGATGGCAGCATGAAAGCCCAGATGGGATTGCCAAACATGAAATTGCCTATCCAATATGCACTCGGATATCCGTTAAGATTAAAATCAGATTTTAACCGCTTCAATTTCTTTGATTATCCTCAACTAACTTTTGAACAGCCTGATTTGAAAATATTTCGAAATCTCACACTTGCTTATATTGCCCTGAAAAAAGGCGGCAATATGCCATGTATAATGAATGCAGCAAACGAAGTGGTGGTTGCAGCTTTTCTCGAAGGAAAGATTACATTCCTTGAAATGCCAACAGTAATTGAGCGTTGCATGGAAAAGGTGCAATTTGTCGGGAAGCCAAACATGGATGACTATATCGCTACAGATCGGGAAACACGCTTGTTTGCAAAAAGTGTTATTTAACAGGTATCTTATCTCTGCCACTGAATAATCTTTTTGCACATTAACAAATAAATCGCTTGCTTTGCAATTTTATTTACACAATATCTGAATGGAAATACTGATAAAAGCGCTGCAACTTATAATGAGCCTGTCTATACTCGTGATCCTTCACGAGCTCGGACATTTTATTCCTGCCAAACTATTCAAAACAAGGGTTGAGAAGTTTTACCTGTTTTTTGATCCATGGTTTTCTCTTTTTAAAATAAAAAGAAAAGATACTGAATATGGTATCGGCTGGCTGCCTCTGGGAGGGTATGTAAAAATATCCGGGATGATTGATGAATCCATGGATAAGGAGCAAATGAAACAAGCTCCGCAACCCTGGGAGTTCCGCTCCAAACCTGCATGGCAAAGGCTTATAATCATGCTTGGCGGTGTATCGGTAAATGTGCTCCTCGCCATACTTATTTATATTGTAATGCTCGCCGCACTGGGTGAAGAATACCTGCCGGCAAAGAATGTAAAATATGGTATAACATGCGATTCCCTTGCACTCGAGATGGGTCTTCGCAACGGAGATAAAATTATTTCTGTTGACAATAACGTAGTGGAAGATTTCCTGAAGATTCCTGCCGAAATCATTCTTGAACAAGCTAAGACAATTCAAGTTGTAAGGGATGGAAAAGCAGAGAATATTATAATCCCAACAGGTTTTTTAAACAAGCTGATACGTCACAAATCCACTGACTTTATAGGCCTTCGCTTTCCTTTTGAAATAGCGGATTTTACCAAGAATTCAGCAGCTAAAAAAGCAGGGATTAAAGTGAATGATAAGATTATCGGGTTGAACGGAAAATGGATGAATTTTTATGATGAATTTCGTGCAGAAATCGTAAAACATAAGAGTCAAACGGTGAATGTGGCTGTTTTGCGGAACAACGACACGCTCAGCCTAGCTGTTAAAGTTTCTGCCGAAGGATTAATAGGTATCCAGACGAAAGCCATTACCAATTATTTTATATTTAAAAAGCATGAATATTCCGTCATAGAAGCTATTCCGGCGGGTGCGGTAAAAGCATACAAGGCGATTGGAAATTACCTGAAGCAATTAAAACTTATATTTTCACCAGAAACCAAAGCGTATGAATCGCTGGGCGGATTTATTGCCATTGGCAATTTTTTTCCCTCGGAATGGGATTGGGTGGCATTCTGGAACCTTACAGCATTCCTTTCGATCATATTAGCTATTATGAATGTATTGCCCATTCCTGCACTCGATGGCGGACATGTTCTTTTCCTGCTGTATGAAATTATTGTGAGAAGAAAACCCAGTGAAAAATTCATGGAATATGCACAGTATGCAGGGATGATCTTACTATTGGGATTACTGCTTCTTGCAAACGGGAATGATGTGGTGAAACTTTTCAGGTAAAGAATGGTTTTTTCATTTGATATGTCAAATGCCCGCCTGACCTTTGACATGACAATAGTTTATTCTTTAATAACAATGTGAGAAAGCTGGGCAAAATATTACTATTATTGATACTAATTGTTCCTTCTGCAGGAAACGCGCAGCAACTCAGCAATTACCGTTTGTCGAAAATCGCAGTCAAATCGGGTACGGTTATTTTCGACACACTCAGCATCATCCCTGGATCTGTAATTATCAGGGATTCCACAGGGCAAAGAATTGACAGCGCTTTATATTCCATCAGCTATCCCGATGCCACATTGCTATTCAATCATCCTTATGGCAATATGCCCGGAACATTATTCCTTTCGTATAAGGTATTTCCTTATAATTTTTCTGTATCACACAAACACAAGGATATTAAGCTGATCGAGCCCGACGAAAAAGGAAATTACAATCCATTTGTATTTACTTATGAAGACCAGCCGTTAGATATTTTTAAATTTGGCGGACTTAGCAAAAACGGCAGTATCTCACGTGGGATTTCGTTTGGCAACGGTCAGGATGTGGTAGTGAATTCGAGTTTTAACCTTCAGTTGTCAGGAAAATTAAATGACGACATTGATATCCTTGCTGCGATTACAGATAATAATATTCCTATTCAGCCCGATGGAAACACCCAGCAGATACAGGATTTCGACAAAGTGTTTATTCAATTATCTTCGAAGAATACAAAACTAACAGCAGGGGATTTTGAGCTTGCGCGTCCTGACAGTTATTTCATGAATTTTTACAAAAAAGCCCAGGGCGGAAGCTTTTCCACATCGTTCCTGACCGATAATGATAAAGCAAAGGGAAAAAACTTGCCTGTCCGGCAGGCAGGGAAGCGGAATAAAATGGATGTTTCGGCAGCAGCAGCTATTTCGAAAGGGAAATATGCAAAGAACTCATTTACCGGAACCGAAGGTAACCAAGGTCCATATAAATTAACCGGCGCAGAAAATGAAACGTATATAATTGTTTTGTCGGGGACTGAAAAAATATATATCAACGGAGAGCTTATGGTGCGGGGGCAGGAGAATGATTATGTGATTGATTATAACACGGCTCAAATCACATTCACTGCAAAACGCCTGATAACAAAAGACAGCCGGATAACCGCAGAATTTGAATATTCTGATAAAAATTACGCCCGTTCAATGTTCTATACCGGAACAAAATACAGCAGCGAAAAACTTACCATGCACCTGAATTTCTTTTCGGAGCAGGATATTAAAAACCAGCCTGTACAACAACAACTGACAGATAAAGAAAAACTTCTTCTTTCGCAAATCGGCGACAGTCTTGATCAGGCGGTGGTTCCTTATGTTGACAGTGTTGCATTCACCAACGATCAGGTATTATATAAGATGATAGATACTCTTGTCGGTACGATGCTTTATGATTCCGTTTTTGTTTATTGCACAAATCCCGACAGTGCGCATTACAGGCTTGGATTTTCTTATGTGGGTGAAAACAATGGGAATTATGTTCAAATACAAAGTTCTGCTAATGGACGGGTGTTTGAATGGGTCGGTCCACAAAGCGTTGTGCCGCATAGAAATTTTGAGCCGGTAATTCAGCTTGTAACACCTAAGAAAAAACAGATGGTAGCATTATCTGCAGAGTATAAGCTTTCAAAAAGAACTATCGCTTCTGTTGAATTTGCCCTGAGTAATAACGATCTGAATCTTTTCTCTAAAGCCGGCAGCAGCGATGATATCGGGTATGCTGCAAAAGCGTATATTAAAAACATTTTACCTTTTAGTAAAAAAGACAGTACCGGCTGGTCATTGACATCAGAACTCAGCCATGAATATGTTGACAAGTTTTTTACACCCATTGAACGATACCGCGATGTGGAATTTGAACGCGACTGGAATATGGCTAATATAAAGGGAAAAACCGTAGAAAATATTTCAGGTTTGAAATTTTCTTTCGCAGATAAAAAGAAGAACTTTGCCGGTTATCAATTGCGTTCATTCCTTGCAGGTACGCAGTACAATGGATTGCAAAACATGGTAAATGTCAATCTTGAGAAAAAAGGATTCCTTCTTACTTTTACAGGCAGCCTGCTTAATTCACAGGATACAATAAATTCGACGCGTTTTATACGCAGCAAAGCAAGGCTTTCAAAAAAAATGTCATGGTTAGTGATTGGCGTGAAAGGAGAACAAGAACACAACATTTACCTTAAAAGAAATAGCGACACATTAAAAATAAACAGCTTTTCCTACCATGAATGGGAAGCATACATTAACAATCCTGATACATCTAAAAATAAATACACCATTTATTATAAGAAAAGATCCGATTACCTTCCTTCGCTAAATTCACTACATCTGGCAACTACGGCTCAAAACGTGGGCATTAATTTTGAAATGTTGAAAAACACAAATAACAAATTATCCATCTACAATACATACCGGTATCTTTTGATTAACGATACATCTCTTACAACTCAGAAAGAAGATAAATCCTTACTAAGCCGGCTGGAATATTCTCTGAAGGCATTCAAGGGTGTGATCACGTCAAATACGTATTACGAAATCGGCTCAGGGCTTGAAGTCAAGAAAGAATTTTCCTATATAGAGGTAGCGCAGGGGCAAGGTGTTTATTCATGGTCCGATTACAATGGTAATGGCGTGAAAGAACTCAACGAGTTTGAAATTGCAGCATTCCAGGATCAGGCAAATTATATCCGTGTTTATACGCCTACTAATCAATATGTAAAGACATACACCAATCAGTTTAGCCAGGTGCTTAACCTGAATCCTTCCATTGCATGGAATTCTGAAAAAGGACTGAAGAAATTTTTGTCACGCTTATCCGATCAGGCTACATACCGCATTGATCATAAAAACACAAATAATGATATGTTTCGTGCATATAACCCTTTTACTTCCGGGATCAACGACACTGTGCTTATCTCCGTTATGTCTTCGTTCCGGAATGTTTTTTATTTCAACAGGAGCAGTTCTAAATTCGGGTTTGACCTGAATTACCAAGATTACATGAATAAAATTCTCCTTGTAAATGGTTTTGATTCGCGCACAAATACTATTAAGGGAATAAATATAAAATGGAATATCAGCCGCAGGTTTTCACTTACAAATAAATTCAATTATGGAGAAAAAATAAGTTTATCTGACTATTTTAAAACAAGGGATTATGATATTATATATTCTGAAATTGAGCCGGAATTTAGTTACCAGACTGGTGTTTCTTTCAGGATTAGCCTGAATTATGAGTATTCAGATAAAAAGAACCAGAAAGGAATTCTTGGCGAAAAGGCATTTCTGAACAAAGCAGGTATGGAGATAAGGTACAATGTGCTTTCAAAAGGCAGTTTATTGTTTAAAGTAAATTACATAGATATTAAATTTAACAGCAACGAAAATTCTCCTGTGGCTTATGAAATGCTGGAAGGCTTGAAGAAAGGCAACAACGCCACATGGAACATTTCCTATCAGCGAACCCTGTCGAATAATCTACAGTTGAATCTTAGCTATGAAGGACGAAAATCACAGGGAATAAAAACTATTCATGTGGGTAGTGTCCAGTTAAGGGCATATTTTTAAAACCCGCATCCCTGCCTGCCGGTAGGCAGGGGTATAATTATAGCTTATCACCAAGTTCCTTTAACTTTGAGGCAAGCATATTCACAAAGTTCTGCAAAGGTTTACCGGCAAGCATTTCCATCATTGCATTAAGTTCGGCATTGAAAATTATTTGAGCAAATGTCTGGTTTGTTTTAGGCTCCTGAAGTTGGAAGATGAGGTTGAAATTAAATTGTGTTTTTTCGCCTTGGATGATATTGATTTTTGAATAAGGTACCTTTTCAGATATTTTCATCGAAAGGCCGGTCATGCCTTTGATGGTAAAAGAACAACTGTCTTCTGTAGATTTCCAGTTGATCACCTGCTCCGGCATCAGCTTTTTAAAATTATTGAGATTGCTAAGGAAGTTATATACCTTTTCCTGAGAATTTTTTATTTCTGCTATGCTGCTTTCTATAAGTGTCATTTTAGTTTAAGAGTTAACGTTCCGGGTGCTTGCGGAGTGCGGGATTTAACCTGCTTACCTGTCAGGCTGATACAAAAATAATAAATTGCACTTGCCTGTCAAAATGCCCTGAAACCCGCATTACGCAAGCACCCTGTTAGCGTTTCGTGCATTAATAATCAAGTCCAAAAATAATTAGTATATTTTCTTTAACCTTTTCTTTTAAGTCATTCGGTAAGTCACCAACTTTTTTAACTAATCGCCTATTGTCTATGGCTCTTATTTGGTCTATCATAATGTCGCAGTCCTCTTTAACTTTCGCAATCCCTTTTTTTAAGTGAACTCGCAAAATTTCACTTTGTGGTTGCACATTAGTCGTAATAGGACAAATCAAAGTCGATGGATGTGTCTTGTTCAATAAATCTGTCTGGACAATAAGAACCGGCCTGACTTTTCCAGTCTCCGTGCCATGTCTGGAGTCGAGATTTGCTATCCAAATCTCAAATTGCCTAACTTTCATAGTCGTCCAGATTGTCGAATTCAGCAAGAATTTTCAACGATTCAGATTGAACAAGTTTTGATTCCAATTCAAGTTTTCGAGAAAGTATTCTTTTCCGTTGCATTCTATTATAGAAAAGCAATGCTTCGTTAATGTACCGGTTACGAGGCTTTTTAAGTCTGGTCACAACTTGTTCTGTCTCTCTGAAAATAGAGTCGTCAAGTTTAAGAGAAAGTGTTTTCATAGTTAAAAAAGTTGGTATTCCACAAAGGTATATACTAATTGGGTATTTTCCAAATTTCTGTCAGTTTTTTCTCTGTCATGCATGAACGCTAACGGTTTCGGTGCTGCTTTTCATGCC
>JBBAAT010000138.1:0-7489 GCA_041658145.1 Bacteroidales bacterium
TCAAGATTAATGATCATTCCATGCTCCCCTTTTGCGGACATTTCAGAGGTAGAACAAATAATGCCTGCAGCGCCCATATCCTGCATCCCAACCACAGCGCCTGTTTTGATAATCTCAAGCGAAGCCTCTAAAAGGAGTTTTTCCTGAAACGGATCTCCTACCTGCACAGAAGGAAGTTTTTCGGCAGTCTTTTCTGAAATATCTTCCGATGCAAAAGTCGCCCCGTGAATTCCATCTTTACCGGTAGACGAACCAACAATAAAAATGAGATTTCCAGCGCCTTTGGATATAGCAGAAACAACATTCCCAATTTTAACTACGCCAACAGACATCGCATTTACCAATGGATTTACATTATAGCAATCGTCGAAATATACTTCTCCACCAACAACAGGTACCCCGAAAGCATTACCATAATCGCCAATTCCTTTTACAACACCTTTCAATAACCACTTTGTACGATCCAGTTCAATATTGCCAAAACGAAGAGAATTCAACTGAGCAATTGGCCTGGCTCCCATAGTAAAAATATCGCGGTTTATTCCGCCAACGCCTGTTGCAGCACCTTGGTATGGCTCAATAGCAGATGGATGATTGTGCGATTCAATTTTAAAAGCACAGCCTATTCCATCGCCAATGTCAACAAGTCCGGCATTTTCCTCGCCGGCTTTGGCCAGCATGTGAGGTCCATCTTTAGGCAGTGTTTTCAACCAGTGAATCGAATTTTTATACGAGCAGTGTTCCGACCACATTACGGAATATAAACTTAACTCCGTGAAATTAGGAGTGCGGCCTAATATCTCTTTTATTTTTTCGTACTCTTCAGGAAGTAATCCTAATTTTTCCGCTGTTTCAAGCGTTACATCTATGATTTTGTGTGGCATTAAAAATAGAATTCGTTATACAATGGTCAAAGGTAAAAAATATAATAAATGCACAGAATTATTTATATTTGAAAAGATTTTCAATAAAATGGAATACCTGATAACCTTACTTTATACAATTGTTTTCATATTCATCCTAAACAACATGTCTTTCTTCCGGGCAGAAGGCTTATCGAAGAAAACGCTATCTGTTATTTTTGTGATAAAGATATTGGCAGGTATTACCATGAGTCTTGTTTATACCTACTATTACACAGATCGTTACACTGCTGATATATTTAAATACTTTGATGACAGCAAAGTAATGTATGATGCGCTTTTTAAAAAGCCATTGGACTATTTAAGCATGATGACCAGTATCGGAAATGACAGTTCATATTTCAACGAGCACTATTACAAGTTGATGAATAACTGGTACAGGGTTTATGAAAGCAACATTTACAATGAAAGCCACACCATTATCCGATTCAATGCATTGATCAGAATATTTTCATTTGGTTATTATAATGTTCATACGGTTTTTGTTTGTTTTTTATCGCTTGCCGGATTAGTTGCCATTTACAAAACAGTTACCAGTTTCATTAAAAATAAAAACAAGGAAATAATCTTCGGAATATTTCTTTTACCTTCTGTTCTTTTTTGGGGATCGGGTGTAATAAAAGAAGGTCTTTTATTTTTTGGACTGGGAATATTGATATATCATTTTTTCCGCATCACCAAAAAGTTCAATTTCGTTTCGTTTGCATGGGTCTTTGCATCCGCAGTTCTTATTTACTATACAAAATTTTATGTTTTGGCAATTGTCATTCCTATCCTGATCGCCCACTTCTGGATAACTAAAACAAATGAAAAATATATCTTTTTAAAATATCTTACTGTTTTTATTCTTTACATATTTGCAGGATTACAGATACATCATGTTTTTCCCGGCTTTGATGCATTAGACATCCTTGTTACCAAACAACGGGATTTTATCGGACTGGCAAAATTCACAAAGGCCGGAAGCCTTATTGATATCCCGCTCCTTACACCGGATATTTGGAGCTTTATCAAATATGCACCGCAAGCTTTTTTTATAACCCTGTTCCGTCCGTTCATTTTTGAAGCTGATTCTTTATTGATTTTAATGGCTGCAATGGAAAACATACTTATACTCGTTATCCTGATATTGACGCTCATTTTCGCCAATTTCCGCCAGGTTAATAAAAGTATCTTTTATATATGTTTGTTTGCAGTACTATGTATGTTTATTCTTACAGGATTGATCACTCCTGTGACTGGCGCAATGGTAAGATATAAGGTTCCTGCATTGCCGTTTCTTATGATATTGCTGGTCATGCTTATTGATAGAGAGAAAATGATAAAAAAAATACCATTTCTAAAATTTCTTGTAACTACTCAGCCACCATATTAGCCTTAATAGCCACAGATTACACAGATTAAATTATGAAAGAATTCATATATACTACAAACGGGATAAATTCGCACATTTTCTTCAAAAGGTTTTAGGTTTATGGTCTATAGCTGCCAGTTTGGTTTTAGGTTAATGGTCTTGGGTTAGTATCATTAACCATTGACTTTTAACCCTGTCTGCCGACAAGGCAGGCAAACCAGCTGCCCCAAACTAAAAACCTGCCTACCGGACAGGCAGGCAACAGACTAATTTTTAATCTGTGAATCTGTGGCGATATTTAAGATGCTGAAAATTTTTTAAAAATTTCTTATAATATTTTTGCCCGATGATTTTAATTGACACACATACACACCTTTATTTAAAAGAATTTAAAACAGATATACAGGAAGTGATTGATAAAGCGCTTGCTGCTGATGTGAAATATTTTATTATTCCCAATATTAACAGTACTTCGGTTGCCCCCATGCTTCAGTTATGCAGCAGATATCCTGAGGTTTGCTTTCCTTCAATAGGGCTGCATCCAGGGTCAGTAAACCTTGATTACAAAAATGAAATCACAATTGTAGAAAATTGGCTGAAAAAGGAAAAGTTTGTCGCAATAGGTGAAATTGGCATCGATCTGTATTGGAATAAAACATACTTTAATGAGCAAGTTGATGCTTTTAAATTACAACTTCTACTGGCAAAAAAATACGATCTTCCTGTTATTATTCACAGCAGGAATTCCATGAATGAGATTATCGGCATCATGAAAGATGATAAATATCAAGGTATTAAAGGTATATTTCACTGTTTTCCCGGAAACATGGAGCAAGCCTTGCATATTATCCAAAAAGGCTTTAAACTAGGCATAGGCGGAGTGGTTACGTACAAAAATTCCGGACTGGCAAAAATCGTAAAAGATATCCCGCTTAAACACATCGTACTTGAAACTGATTCGCCATATTTACCGCCCGTTCCATACAGAGGGCAAAGAAATGAAAGCGTTTATATTTTACATATCGCAAATTTCATTGCCAAACTGAAAGAATGCGCACTCGAAGAAGTGGCATCTGTTACTACCGCAAACGCAACGGGCATTTTCAATTTGCCATTTTAATTTTGACATAATATTTAGGTATTTGTATATTTTTGAAAATTCATGTAGGTTTGCACAATTCTATAATAAAAACGGGATAAAATTGCACATTTTTTTTAATGTCAAAGCTCCAAGTCCCAAGCTCCAAGGGACAAAATTTGGAACTTGGAATTTGAAATTTGGGGCTTGGGTCTTCTAAAGTATGTATAAATTCCTGCCTGCCGGTAGGCAAGGTACCGCGCGCAAAGTATAATATCCGTTTCCCGGAGAGATGGCCGAGTGGTCGAAGGCGCACGCCTGGAAAGTGTGTATGCGCCAAAAGCGTATCATGGGTTCGAATCCCATTCTCTCCGCAATAAATTTTTTTTTCTTTCGTTTCTATAACGAAAGGCGAAAAATGTAATAACAATACAATGGACTGGGATAGAAATTTATTTTTCAAGATAATGACAGGATTCGGTTTTGTTATGGTTGCAGTCTTTCTCGGAATAGGAATAGCGCTGCTGTTTTTTCCGGTATTTAACATCATCCCTGACAAGAATATGAGATTTGTTTTTGGTTTCTTCTTCATCGCTTACGGATTATTTCGTCTGGCAAGACTTTATCAGCAGATCAAAGAACAAAAAAGAAAGGAGTTTAATAATGAGTAACACTATGATTATACTGTTAAAGGTCATAAATTGCACTTTTGTCAATTTTTGAATCTTAATTTCAAGTGCTTGGGATAGTTATATGGCTATATGGTTATATGGCTGAAATGTTAAAAACTAATGATGATTGAAAGAAAATATTTAAAATTAAACCCTGCCTGCGTGACGCAGTCAGGCAGGGATGTTCCTGCTTACAAAACTGCTTTTAATTTGAGCAATTATGTATGGAATGTGGTGATAAAATGGGATTGGTTTGCTAAAAGGCATGTGGGTGGTCAATTTGTTGAAGCAATTGATTCCATTTCCGCCAATATTGCTGATTACAAAAACTGCCCAAAGAAATAAATTATCAGATAAATTTAACAAATGCAAAATTAACCATATAACCATCCAACCATAAAACCATTATTCTAATCTCCAGCATAAATAAAAAAGCTCAAAATATGCCCCATACAAAGTATAGAAGTATTTTCTTTTTGTCTGCCTTCGCCTTGGTTTCAATATTTTCCGGATGTGGCGGAAATAATACAAAAACACCTGATGAAACCACCACCAGAGGCAACATCAAAATTGCCGTTGATGAAGCTTACCAATTGCTTTTCGACACAGAGATATATACTTTCGAAGCCTTATATAAATATGCAAAAGTAAATCCGGTTTACAGATCCGAAGGGGAGGCATTTGAACTCCTGATGAAAGATTCTGTGAGGTTTGTTGTAACAAACCGCAAACTGACCGATGCAGAAGATCGAAAACTCAGAAGTGATCAGATCATTCCAAAAACGGTGAAAATTGCTTACGATGCCCTTGCGTTTATTGTAAACAAAGAAAACCCTGACACCCTGCTGCTTTATCATCAGATAAAAGATATCTTTTCAGGAAAAACTGCTAAATGGTCACAACTAAACCCTAAATCTAAACTGGGCGATCTTATTGTTGTATTCGACAATAATAAATCATGCAATACCCGATTCATAAGAGAAACATTCGAACTGAAAGATAATTTTCCGGCTTATTGCTTTGCAGTTAAATCAAATCCGGAAGTCATCAACTATGTTGAAAAGAATAAAAATGCGATAGGTGTCATTAGCGTTAACTGGATAAGTGATAAAGATGATACATTATCCCACGGCTTTCTTCAAAAAATCAAAATTGTTTCTGTAGGAAATGAAGGCAATACCGATGGTACCGGCAGCTTTTATAAACCCTATGTTGGCAATATTGCTGAGGGATCTTATCCTCTGAAAAGAGAGGTTTACATTATCAAGCGCGAAACCTTTTTAGGGCTTGGTAGCGGCTTTGCGCAATTTGTAGCAGGAGATCAGGGACAACGAATTGTGCTTAAATCAGGATTAGTACCTGCAACAATGCCAATACGACTTGTTCAAATTAAAAAATAAGGAGAAATAAAATGTTACAGACATCAAGAATATTCGGGTGTTTAATCGGACTTATATTATCATTTAGCCTGTCTTCACCTGCACAGGATCTGAAAAGTGCAATAAAATTAACTGAAAGCGAACAATTTGACGCATCCCGCAAACTATTCGAAGAACTGATAGCAAAGGAACCTAACAATGGCGATAACTATTACTACAACGGCGAAAGTTGGATAAAATGGTATTTAGTTGACAGCACTTCTATTTCACTAAAAGAAGTGGCAGATCCTGCTTTACAGAATTTTAATAAAGGCATTGAAAAAGATCCTACAAACCCGTTGAATTTTGTTGGCGCAGGCAGGGTTGATATTTTAATTTCAAAATATGATGATGCAAAAGCCGATTTCGACAAAGCAATAAGTTTACTGCCTTGGAAAAATTTTAAAAAATCTCTGGTTTCTTTGTCAAAACAAGCTTTAACTTTTGCGAAAATTGCCGAAGCAAAATTGAAAGACCCTAATATTAAACAGGCAGAACTTCTTGAGCTTATTACTAAAGCTATTGAACGTGCCGATAATGTACCTGAAGTTTATCTTATTAAAGGAGATATCTACTTAAGTTTTAATGATGGATCAAGCGCAATGGTTGCATATAATAAAGCCAATTATCTTGAACCTACTTCAAGTAAGATATTAGTAAAAATTGGTATGTTGAATGTCAGAAGTCATTCATATGACGATGCTTTGAAAAACTTTAGGGATGCCATTAATTATGATTCTACTTTTGCTCCGGCATACAGGGAACGAGCCGATTTATACGGACTTGGAGAACAATGGGAAAACGCCATTAAAGACTACCAAAAATTTCTTGACCTCTCCGAAAAAAATACTTATGCAAAAATGCGCTATGCCTCTTTTCTTTTCATGGCAAAAAAATACGAAGATGCTTTAACTGTTATTAAAGAAGTAATGTTAACCGACCAAAACTATAATGTATTGAACCGCTTAGCCGCTTACTCTTACTTTGAAACCGGGAAATTCCCCGAAGGACTTGCATCTATTGTAACTTTTTTTAAATATGCCGAAAAAACCATTGCTTCCGACTATGCATACTACGGAAAATTACTTGCGAAAAACAATAAAGATTCGTTAGCGATTGAAAAATTCCAGAAAGCCTTTGAAATGGATACAACCAATTACGATATCCTTTCCGAAAAAGCGAAATCACAGAATAAAGCACAAGACTATGACGGAGCCGTTATAACATATCAAAAAAAGATTAACGCAAATAAAGCATCATTAACCGACTATTATGATTTAGGAAAAATATATTTTAATATGAAGCAATGGGATAATGCAGATACTGCATTCGGAAGTTTGCTCGCCCAAAAACCTGACTTCATCAATGCTTTAAAATATAAAGCCATTGTAAATGCAAATATTGATTCTACAAGTGAATTAGGCAGGGCTAAAAAATATTATGAAGCATTAATAGTTATTTATTTAAACGATTCAGCGAAATATGCAAAAGATATTTCAACAGCGTATGATTACATGAGGTATTATTACTTCAAGCAATATAACCTAAATAAGAAGTGCGAAGACGCGAAGATCTCAATTATATATTGCGATAAGATGCTTGCTATTGATCCCAAAGACGAAAAATCATTAACCATTAAAAAATCGCTGGCAGGTAAATGCCCGTAAATGTGAGTATGAGTTAATGAATGACTATAAAAAAGTAGGCAGTCAGCAGTTAGCAAACAATAAAACAATTATGTAATTCAACATATTAACACCATAACAATAAATGACGCCGAAGACAAATGACTATAAATGACTAATTCACTATTTTACTAATAAAAATTTTTAACAAATTAAATTTCATAAACCGGCAAAAGAAAAATTGTTTTTTAAAAAAATTATATATATTTGCGATCGAATAATTCTGAATTCTGAATTCCGAATTCTGAATTAAATTTAGAAATCAATGAATTATTAATCAAATAAATTAATGAATTATGGCAAAGAATAAAAGTGGTCAATCATTGAAAGATGCCTTGCAATCTGTTTTTGCAATGAGCG
>JBBAAT010000139.1:0-7478 GCA_041658145.1 Bacteroidales bacterium
GTATCGTTTTAATCGAAACTTTATGAAAGAAAAAATATTTGACAATCTGATGAGACGGATGGTAAACGGCTCACCATGCACCTATAAAAATCTTATTGCTTAAGTGCCTAATTCAATTAATTAAAATTCCAAAATAATGATGACCATGAAAAAACTGCTTATCACTGTAGTTGTTATTACCGGTTTTTCCGTTTCAGCATTTACTCAAAAAACCACAACGGAAAACATTCCCGGCTTACCTATAGATACTGTAACCAAAAAGATAATGTACAAAGGGGTGATACAGCAACCAGGCATTACAGACACTCTTTATTACAGGGCTCTTCATTGGGTCAATACTTTCTTTAAAAATCCAATTGATGTAACTAAGATACGCGACAAAGAAAATGGCAAAGTGGAAGGTATTTACAGATTTAAAGTTTACAATACACCTGTGAAAGACGGCACTAAAACAGAAGCCGGACTTGTTTCTTACACTTTTATTATTGAATGTAAAGAAAACAAATACAGGTACAAGATCACCGACTTGAACCTGAAAGGAGTTTCCTATTTTGCGCTGGAAAGATGGATGGATAAAAAAGACCAGTCTTATATTCCCGAATGGGATTATTATCTTACTCAGGTTGATCAATACATACAGGAATTTATCAAAAATCTGAAGAAAGGAATGCTGGAAGCAGTAAAGATAAATGATAACTGGTAAATTAATACACTGTAGGAAAACAGATATTTATAGATATTGGGATATTTATTGATATTAGGATACCTGCCTGCAGGAGATGCTCTTTGCAAACCACTGAAATCCCTATGTTTTATGAGCCCTTGTTATGCACTGGTGATTTGTCCTCCGAATCACAAAAATTCTGTTATTCCCGACCACAATTGATAAAATCCAAAAATTGCAAATGCAATTACCGAAATTCCGATAAATATCCGGCTAACTCGCAATCCGAAATTCCTTGCAGCAGCAAAAAGCACAATCATCCCTATTGAATAAATGATCATGGAACTGTAGAATCCGATCAGCAGAATAATGCCGTTTGCCGGATCTTCGCTCCAGCCCTTTATCAATAGCGGCCCCATAACCAGGCTCCAGCCAAGATAAGGATTTGGATTTAAGAAGTTTATCATTACTGCCTTGAAAACATTCTGTTGCGGGGAAATATCTTGCTTTACATTTTGATTGAATGTGCGCCATGTTTTGTATGCATTAAAAGCGAGATAAAGAAGAAATACTCCGCCAAAACATTGAAGTATCCGTAACGCTTCATGAGGAACATTTGTTAGGACAAGCAACACTAAAATGATAATTGGCAGATCACTAATTAGAGGAGCGAATACTAAAGGAATAGTTTTTCGCCAACCATTTGTTAAACTTTGATATAAAAGAAAAGCCTGAAACGGACCCGGCTGCACAACACATGCAAAGGCATAACTTATACCGAAAATAAAGTAATTAATCATCGAGTATCCTGGTTTTTTTTCGCTTGTGCACGTTCAAGGGCTGCTAACGGCGGCGCTTACAGCACTTCCGTGTCCCCCGTAAAAATATTTCTCAAAGTTACTAAAGTTTCTGTCAACCACAAATCCGCCGCTGGGAGCAGCCCGAAGTTATAGCTAGTGCAGAATCTCTAAACTCTGTGTATTAAATTTAGCTCTGAAAGTTCTCTGCCAATCTGATGGATCCCGAATAATATCTTGTCTGTCTGTTGGTCAGATGGCTTTTTATGTCCTTGCACATATTGAGATAATAAAGTCGGATTCATGCCGATTTTTTTTGCAAGGAATTTAGCGTTAATGACTTTATAATATTGAAAGAATTGTTTGAAGTCTACCTCGAAATTAATATTGTCATGTGTCACTTTGATATTTTGCTCTTCAAAATAAAAAGTCACAGCCTCATAAGTCTGATTAATCAAGTCAGCAATAGTCTTGCCTGTAGTAAAAATGGGATAGTCATTTGCATATGCAGAAAAACCAGTTCTGGTTTTTTCAATTATCATGTCAATTTTTTTCTTTGTCGTTTTCATAGCACACAATTTTTAAGTTATTATTTAATTCCGGCGTCTTTTAATATTTTTCGTTCAAGTCCTTTACCGAGCTCCTGGCTGCCGTGATTTGGAAACACAATGATTCCGGGTTTAGTCGGATGTTTCATTTTTATATGCGATCCTTTCTGTGTCACGGGATACCAGCCGTCTTTCGTAAGGATTCGGTATATTTCTGAACACTTCATGTCAAAAGTCAGAGTTAAATTAATACCACAAAGGTAAATAATAATTTACCTCTATGCAAATTTATTATCAAATATTTTCAGGAGAGCAAAAACGGCATTAGCTATAATCCGGCGCTGGGAGCAGCCCGAAGTTACCGCTATGTGCCAGACCTCAAAAGTTTACACTCAGTCGTAAATATCCGCCCAATCCTTCTCGTATGATTCTCATTAGAGTTGATAGTCTTATGTCTGAAGCGTCATTTTCAATTCGTGAAATATAGGTCTTTGTTGTTCCACATCTTTCAGCGACTTGCTCTTGTGTCAGTCCTTGCTCTTTTCTCAGTTCCTGAAGCATTACACCGAGTTTAAAAGCTTCAAATCCTTCTTCAAATTTTTCTCTTTTTGCTGTCCCGCGTTTTCCATATTGCTGATCTAGATGGTCAGCAAAAGAAGTCAGGTTGTTATTAGCTTTCTTTTTCATCGTAGTATTGTTTTTTAAGTTTCTCTGCCCGTTCAATTTCATTTATCGGTGTCTTTTGTGATTTCTTTTGAAAGCCGTTTAACAACACAATTAGATGTCCTCTGTCAAAGAAGCTGAAAACTCTATAAATGTTATTTCCGACTTCAACTCTAATCTCATAAAGTCCCGAAGAATCCTCAATATGCTTAAAATATTTTAATGGGACTCTGTCTAATACCGCTATTAACTTTAGTGTCCAGTTGAATTTTTTCTTCACTTCCGGTGTCAGTGTCCTGAAGAAGCTTAGATAATAGTCCCTGTAATAAAATATTTCTCTTTTAAAGGATTCTTTCACGATGCAAAGTTAGCTATTTAGATAACATTTTCCAAATATTTTATGAATTATTTTTGTCCTGTCGGTTTTTATGGCATTAGCGGTAACGGCTACGGGCTGCTAACGGCGGCACTTAGCGCACTTTCGTATCACCCGCACAAATAATTGTTAAAGTTACAAAAGTTTCCGTCAACCACGAACACGCCGCTGGGAGCAGCCCGAAGTTACCGCTATGTGCCATTTTTCTGTTGTCAGAGTTGAAGTGTCAGTTTTAAGTGTCCGCCAAGTCCTTGCTGAATAATTCTCATTAGTGTCGAAAGTCTTATGTCCGATGAATTATTCTCTATTCGTGATATGTAAGATTTATTGGTTCCACATTTTTCTGCAAGGGCTTCCTGTGTCATACCAAGTTTAATTCTTGCCTCTTCAAGCAAAACTCCAAGTCGGAACGCTTCAAACTCTTGTTCCCATTTTTCACGTTTAGGTGCTCCTCGTTTACCGTATTTGTTGTCGAGCATTTCGTCTAATGTTGTTATGTTTTTATTTGCTGTCTTTTTCATTGTTGTATTCCTCCATTATTTTAAGTGCTTTTTTAATTTCTTGTTTCGGTGTTTTTTGAGTTTTCTTTTGAAACGCATTACCCAATACGACTAAATTTCCTTTGTCGAAAAATGAAAATATTCGGTAAATGTTGCTTCCAACTTCGACACGTATTTCATAAAGTCCTTTTGTACCTTCTATATGCTTAAAATACTTTTCTAGAACTTGTGAAGTAACCCTAATCAAATTCAACGTCCACTCAATTTTTGCTTGAACATTGTCAGGTTGCTCGGTATAGAAGTCGAGAAAGTATTTTTTATAAGCTATTACTTGTCGTAAAAAAGTCATGCTGCAAAGTTAACTATTCAGACAACAATTTCCAAATAAAAAGTTAAGTTTTTTTGTCGAACCGTGATTTTTTTGGTATTAGCGGTAACGGTCAAGGGCTTATCCTGTGCGGGTTTTCAAGGTACTTCCCTGTCCGCCCCCACAATTATTTATTAAGTGTGCAAATATTTCTTTTTGTACTGAACCCCGCATGGGATAAGCCCTTTGTTAGCGTTTCGTTGGTTCTGTGTTTTCCGACTTTAGTTATAAAATGTGTATGAATTAATCTATTCATCTTTAATGCACCGGATACTATAACCATAAGTCTTATCCTGATAACCCACTGGCCCGCTAGTATATGAGTCAAAACAGTCCAAACTTTTGAAATTTGAGCATAATTCATGGTGCCAAGCATTTTTTGTATCGTGCTCTGTTGCTGTCCACCAATTCCCATTGGACCCTATATTGCCGAACGCCATCCCCCCAATCCAAATAGTTTTATAGTCACCTCCTGGAAGTGCTGAAAAACCAGAACTATTGGAACCGTTACCATTTATCCATCCATTAGCATCAGCACCATTTTCCCAACCATTAGTACTTTTTATTTTATCACCTGCTGTTACCTTGCCACCTAAGTAATCTATTAATTGTATCCATTCAGCTTCACCTGGCAGATGCCATCCAACAGGACAAACTTTTTTAGCAGTTTCCCAATTATATAGATATCCATAAGTCTTTACATTACTCTGGTTATTATCAAATGCCCAACAACCAAAGTCTGCTTTATATGCAAGGTTTTCAGCCATCCAAGTTTGTGTGCCTATTGTTACAATTTTATAAACATGACCA
Source organism: Bacteroidales bacterium (assembly GCA_041658145.1). GTDB lineage: Bacteria > Bacteroidota > Bacteroidia > Bacteroidales > CG2-30-32-10 > JBBAAT01. Next base: position 4,726 of record JBBAAT010000139.1, read on the forward strand.
TCACGGGGATCAGTAAATGAATTATTAGCGGGATTTTCCTGTTTGTATTTCCATGTTCCGTCAGTATTTATGATTATTGTTTTGCCATTTTTTAGTTTTACTTCTTCTTGTGAAAAAAGGCTAATACTTAATAATAGCAATGAAAAGAAAAAAAACAATTTTTTCATATTTTTTGGTTTTTATATAGCCATTTACTTAAAAAATGGCATTGGTTATTAATATTATAACATTTTTTTGTTGATTTGATATTAATTATAAAAGAATATTAATCCTTTACGCATCGGACACTATAACTCTCTAACATACTGTCGCCGGATGTCTGCACAATCGTAGCCTCATTATAGTTGAGCATATATACCAAAGGAATTATTGAATTATCATTTTTCGTAGCTGACCACCAAAAGCATAGTTCACCAATCCTGCAAAACTCTAACTTCGCAAACCCGCCAATACCGCAAGAACCGGCAGGTAATGCAGAAAAGCCACTTTCATTGGTTGCGCCAGTGTTAGGACTATTCCATAAAGTAGTAGCTTTCATTTTGCCACCTGCAGCATTATTTCCGCCCAAATAGCTTATTAATTCTGACCATTCTGCTTCTGTTGGCAAATGCCAGCCCTGTGGGCAAGCTTGTTTTGCAGCTTTCCAGTAATAAAGATATCCATATTTTGCAATATTTCTGTCGTCATTATTATATGCCCAACAATCACTTTTTGTTTTATAAGCAAGATTTTCAGCAAACCATATTTGGTCCCCAATTTTTACGGTCTTATATACTTTTCCATCACGGGAGTCTTTAAATGTACCAAATTTATTGTCCGTAACCTTTGCATCTTTTTCACTCACACCTTCTTTTTTTTGGTATTCTTCTCCAGCACCTAATAAATGGCTTGTTTTTGTATCGTAAATATAATCTACTTTTGTGCTACTGTTGTCAAAACTTACTTCGAGTTTGTCCTGCTCCTTATTATAAAAAGCTACATTTTTTTTGCCATAATCACCTTCTAAGATAAAATTATCCCCTGTTTTCCTGATAATAAATGTTATTGTTGTATCGGTAACATTTTGCCAGGTGCCAAGAAATTTGTTCGTTTTATCGGTACAAGATGTCATTAAACAAACGATACTTAAAAAAAATAGAAGTTTATTTTTTTGTTTCATGCTTTATTTTTTTGTTTTCTTACTCGTTTGGCTTTTCAGTTTCGCCCCGTTTTTATACTGTTTTCTGGTCTACAGTGCAATTTCTTACAATGAACGCTAACGATCAAGGCTTGCTAACGGCTGCGTTTTATAGCACTGTCCTGTCCACCGTTGCTTATGTTTATTAAATTCATTTTTCGTTCAATTTACGTACAATCCCGCAGCTGGTAGCAAGCCGAAGTTATACACAGGGCACACTTATCAAATTGTTATCTGTCAAGATTTACTTTTGAATTACAATTTTACTAACATAATTCTCTTTATCATTTTGCAAGGTAAGAATATAAATCCCATTGCTCAATCCGCTGACATTTATAGTATGTGTAGTTGTGAAATTTATTTTTTCACTTAGCACTTCCTGCCCTTGTATGTATTTTATTGAAACAAAATAGCTTTGTGCAGTAGAGTTTGGCTTTTCTATTTTTATATTATTTGTCGCAGGGATAGGATAAATTAAAACATCGGCAGCATTTTCATTTTGCTCGTTTATATCTGAACCTCCAGTAAATTTTGACACTCCTCCACCCCAAGTCCCAAACCATTTATTACTCTGGATATCTATGGCAATGGCAAAAACATAATTATTAGCCAAACCATCAGCTGTTGTATAAATAATCCAGTTTGCACCATCAAATTTTGATACTCCTCCCCATGTTCCAATCCATATATTACCTTGAGTGTCTATGGTAATAGACAAAACATTATCATTACATAAGCCATTTGCCGTTGTATAGTTCGTCCAGTTAGTACCATCAAACTTTGATACTCCGCCACCAAATGTCCCAAACCATTTATTCCCCTGAGCATCTATGGCAATGACTGTAACAGAATCACAAGCCAAACCGTTTACTCTATTATATGTTGTCCAGTTAAAGCCATCAAATTTCGATACTCCTCCACCCCAAGTTCCAAACCATTTATTACCTTGGGAATCTATGACAATGGAAAAAACATCATTATTAGCTAAACCATTGGCTGTTGTATATGTAATCCAGTTTGCGCCATCAAATTTTGATACTCCATTATATGTTCCAAACCATTTATTGTCTTGGGCATCTATGGCAATGGCATAAACAACATTATTAACTAAACCGTTGGCTGTTGTATATGTAGTCCAGTTTGCGTCATCAAACTTTGATACTCCACCATCTGTTCCAAACCATTTATTTCCCTGTGCATCTATGACAATAGCTCGAACAGTATTATTAGCTAAACCGTTGGCTGTTGTATATGTAGTCCAGTTTGTGCCATCGAACTTTGATACTCCACCCCAAGTTCCAAACCATTTATTGCCAATGTTATCTATGGCAATGGATGGAACATAATTATTAGCTAAACCGTCTGCTGTTGTAAATGTAGTCCACTGTTGAGCGTTTGCTATATTTAATGTAAATAAAGTAAGTAAGATAATATAAAGTTTTTTCATGTTATGAAATTTTAAATGTGCCTTGTGTATAACGGTATCGGAGCTGCTACTGTGCCTCCGTTCCACAAAGATAAAAAATTAAATCAAGGCACGGGGCATTGTAGCAGCTCCGTGTTATAAGCATGTTCA
>JBBAAT010000140.1:0-7376 GCA_041658145.1 Bacteroidales bacterium
AGCCTGACAGCATTGGATCCTATATCTATAGAAGCAAATAGCATTTCAGTAAATTTATTTAGTATTGTTATTTCCCAATTGTTTCAGGTAATTAAATATTTCAATCTGTGAGCGAACCTTTCGTTTGCTGTTAGTGCTCTTGTACTGGTTATAGTGGTCTTGGCTCAGCAGCCGCGATTTAATATTATCCTGCAATTGAATGTTTAAAATATCCTTTAATTCCTTTTGTATTTTCGGGTCATAGATTGGGCAGGTAACTTCAATCCTGTAATCGAAGTTACGTTTCATCCAGTCTGCTGAAGAAATGAAATATTTCTCATCACCTCCATTGCAAAAAACAAACACCCTGGAATGTTCAAGGAATCTATCCACTATACTTATAACTTCAATATTTTCGCTAAGCTTTGGTATTCCTGTTTTTATTATACATGTTCCCCTTACAATGATCTTGATTTTTACCCCTGCCCGGCTCGCCCTGTAAAGCTTTTGGGCCATCTCCATGTCTACAAGATTGTTAAACTTCAGAATCATCCATGCGTCTTTTCCCGCTTTTGCGTTGCGTATTTCTTTGTTCAGCAGGTTTGTAAAATAATTTCGCATATAAAATGGCGAAACAATAAGGGTCTTGAAAGAAAGGGGTTTGTAATTATTTTTAAACACAGTAAATACTTTCTCTACATCGGAGGTGATATCAGGATTGCATGTAAAAAGGCTGTCATCGGCGTAAACCCTGGCTGTTTCTTCGTTGTAATTGCCGGTGCCTATGTTTGCATAAAAAACATTTCTGTTGCCTTCTTTTCGCTTAATAAACAGTAGTTTTGAATGAACTTTCAATCCCGGCATCCCATAAATGATCTTTACACCTTCTTCTATTAGTTTTTCTGACCAATTTATATTGGCCATTTCATCAAAACGCGCCTGGATTTCCATATAAACGGTAACGGATTTCCCGTTCCTGGCAGCATTTACAAGAGCATTGATCACATTTGAACTTTTTGCCAGGCGGTAAAGTGTCATTTTGATCGATTTTACCTTTGGATCAATAGAGGCTTCCCTTAGCAGGTCGATCACGTAATCAAACGACTGGTAAGGAAAATGTAACATGACATCATTTTGCCTGATAGTGCTGAAAATTGACCTGGAATAAAGCAAGCTTTTGTGGTGCAAGGGTTTCAGTTCCGGAAATTCCAGTTCCGGAGAACCAACATTTGGAAAATCTTTAAAATCTTTGAAGTTGTGATAACGGCCACCACCAATAAGATCATCCTTATGGGTTATTCTAAATTTTTTAATCAGTACTTTTAAAAGAATATCCGGAATGGTTTTGTCATAAATAAATCGAACGGGGCGTCCTATGCTCCGCTGTTTCAGACTTTCCGAAAGAAGCTCCATGAAACTTTTTGACACATCATTATCAATGTCGAGTTCTGCGTCCCTTGTGAATTTGATGGTATAAGCTTCAAAAGAATCGTAATCGAAAATGGAAAAAATATCATTGAGGCAATAGCGGATAATATCGTCAAGAAGAATGATGCATTTTCTTTCATCAGTTTGCGGGAGGATTAAAAAACGTGACACGGAATCAGTAGGAACCTTGATAAGTGCATAGTTTAGCGCTACTTTCACTTTTTCCTTTTTCAGGCAAACCGCCAGATATATGGATTTATCTTTCAACGCCGAACTTTGTTCAAAGTTGCTGATCATGATTGGAAACAGGTTAGGACGAACCTGTTCGTGAAAATATTTCTTAACATACTCTCCCTGTTGTTTATTCAACCGGGTTTCATTAAGAATGAAAATATTCTGTTTCTCAAGTTGTTCAAGAATATGCCAGTAGGTATCAACAAATTTTTTCTCCTGCCCGATCACGATCTCATTGATCTCTTTCAATATTTTCTTCGGATCAAAACCGTCATAATCTTCGTTCTTCTCAGGGAATGCAGCCATTCTTGAGAGTGTAGCCACCCTTACCCTGAAGAACTCATCCTGGTTATTAGAAAAGATTGCAAGGAATTTCATCCTCTCAATTTGCGGAGTTGTTTTATCTGCGGCTTCCTGTAGAACTCGCTGGTTAAAATACAGCCAACTGATTTCTCTGTTAATAAAATTTGAAAGCGCTATGGACTGCCGCATAATGTTAATTGAGAAGTTTAGGAAAAAGTGTGAAATTTGTTTTGGGTTTTGCTTTAATGACCCCAATCCAATTGTTGATTTTAAAACTGATAGATATCACACCGGATGTGGGAAGAATATCAATTTTTTTATCAAGAAAAAGATTGGCGAATTGCGTAAGTGTTGGATTGTGGCCAACGATCATAACAGAATCAATAGTATCATTTAATGCAAACAATATGTTGAAAATGTCGTCCCTGTTAACTCGGTAAATGCCTTCGCTCACTTCGATTTTTTCAACAGCGTAGTTGATCCCTGTTGCTATGATCTTTGCCGTTTCGTAAGCCCGTTTGGCATGGCTTGATATCAAAAGATCTACCTGAACTTTCCTGTTATTCATCTCAATAACAATTTTCTTTGTATTGTTAATGCCTTTATCAACAATAGGGCGATCTATATCAGGAAGTCCGGGAAAAGCCCATGAAGATTTAGCGTGGCGCACAATATAAAGAGTTTTCATTGTTTATTTTTATCAGCGTTTTTCGATAGTTCGTTAATTTTTTAGATTGCTTCATCCTCCTTCGTCGGATTCGCAATGACGACGGCTATTTCCGTCATTGCGAGTGAAACGAAGCAATCTCTTGATAATCGCTGCGTTCAAAAAAAATTACCAAACTGTTATTTTTTATTACTGCCAAAATTAAGAATAAAAACAAAAGTCCACTCCAAAAAGTCGTAAAACTAAATTTTGCCACAGATTTTAACTACCAAAGGTAGTGTCATGTCAATCCTGATATATCGTTTCAAGATTGCTTCACCTCCTTCGTCGGTTTCGCAATGACGTATTCCGTTTGGGTAACATCAGGTATAAAAAAAATCATTTTAATCTGTGTAATCTGTGGCATATATTTGCTTTTAACGTTTTAAATCGGCTGAGTAGTTACCATTTTTAAAATTTTTCATCCGGTTTCAAATTTATTTTATAGTTTAGACCTTTCAAAAAAAATATTATGTCAGAACACTTATCCGAAACTAAAAGTCTGCCCGAAAACGCGTACCGCGAATTAAAAGAGAGTGAAGAGTATAAACCTGTAATGCCCGCCGGTCAGTTATTCCCCGAAGTAACATGGTGGTCGGTAGGAATGGGCTTACTGATGGCTTTGATCTTTTCGGCTGCTGCCGCATACTCTGGATTAAAAATAGGACAAGTATTTGAAGCGGCAATTCCAATTTCTATTATTGCTGTCGGAGCATCTGCTGCTGTGCGAAAGAAAAATGCGCTCGGGCAGAATGTGATTATACAGTCTATTGGCGCATGTTCGGGAGTAATTGTTGCCGGCGCCGTTTTTACCATTCCCGGATTATATATTCTTCAGGCAAAATATCCCGAAATTGAAGTTGATTTCTGGCAGATATTCTTCGCAGCGCTATTGGGAGGATTCCTTGGGATTTTATTCCTTATTCCTTTCCGCAAATACTTTGTTAAAGAGATGCACGGCAAGCTTCCTTTTCCCGAAGCTACTGCAACGACAGAAATACTTATGACAGGCGAAAAAGGCGGCAGTCAGGCAAGATTACTTATCATCAGCGGTTTAATCGGAGGTATTTTCGACTTTTGTTTTTCCGCTTTCAAACTATGGAGCGAAGTAATTACAACTCGTATTATCCCCTTGGGCGAAACACTTGCCACTAAAATGAAAATGGTTTTCAAATTTAATGTCAGCGCATTGATATTTAGCTTTGGATACCTTGTGGGGCTTAAATTTGCGCTTATCATAACAGTAGGTTCTTTGTTATCATGGTTGGTTTTTATCCCATTAGTTAATGAAATCGGGAATATTGTCGCTTCAAACGGAGGCATTAATCCTTTTGATGCCATGACTGCTGAAATGATTTTTAAAATGTACGTACGCCCGATCGGTATAGGCGCTATTGCAATGGCAGGTATTATCGGGATTATCAAATCATCAGGAGTTATCGGAAGCGCATTTAAGCTGGCTTTTGGTATAGGAACAAAAGCTCACGCCGAAGTTAAAGTGGAAAGAACCCAGAAAGACCTTAAAATGTCATTTGTAATGTTGTTCCTGCTTCTTACATTGATTGCTGTTTTCTTATTTCTGATTTTTGGAGTTAAGATTACCTTGGTTCAGGCTATTGTGGCTCTGGCAACAATCTTTATTATTTCATTCCTGTTTACAACCGTAGCTGCAAATGCTATCGCCATAGTAGGTACAAATCCTGTTTCAGGCATGACACTCATGACACTTATCCTGTCTTCGGTAGTTCTTGTATCTGTTGGCTTAAAAGGCTGGCAGGGAATGGTAAGCTCGCTGATAATCGGAGGAATTGTTTGTACCGCGCTTTCCATGGCCGGAGGCTTCATCACCGATTTAAAAGTCGGTTACTGGCTGGGAACTACGCCTGCAAAACAGCAATCTTTCAAATTCCTGGGAACTTTAGTTTCTGCTGCAACCGTAGGTATTGTAATATTTATTCTGAACCAGGCTTATGGTTTTGTTCAAACCCCCGAACATGCCAAGCCAATGACAGCGCCCCAGGCAAATGCTATGGCTGCTATTATCGAACCCCTGATGTCGGGAGGCGGAGTCAGCTGGGTATTACTTGGCATCGGAGCCATTATTTCAGTTCTTGTGAACTGGCTCAAAATTTCTCCGCTTGCATTTGCATTGGGTATGTTTATCCCGCTTGACCTGAATACTCCGCTTGTTGTAGGCGGTTTGCTGAATCATTGGTTTACAAAAAGCTCTAAGAACGAAAAACTTGCTAATTCACGTGTACAGAGAGGCATACTGATAGCTTCCGGGTTTATTGCCGGAGCTGCATTATTCGGTGTTATCGGCGCATTCATTATTTTCTTCTCAGGCGATGGTGAAGTATTGAATCTAAAAGTATGGGGCGACGATAGTTCTATTGGCGCTCAGGTTACTGCGTTAATTGCGTTTATCGGGCTTATTGCATACTTTATCTGGGAGTCGTTCAGTGCAAAAGAAAATGATTAGTCAGTAAACTGCTATATAAAAAAGTTGGAAATAAATTAGCGGATATTTAAAACTAAATATATGAAATCACCAGAATTATCAGTAACACCCGAAAAGATTGACAAATTGATTAACAGAGTTAATAGCGGAGATATAAGAATTCCTGCTTTTCAAAGGGGATTTGTTTGGAAACCAAACCAAATTATCGAACTTTTAGATAGTGTAGTTAAAAATTATCCTATTGGTAGTGTATTGTTATGGAATACTAATGACAGATTAAATCATACAAGAAATATCGCAGGGTATAAAATTCCTGTAACAAAGGATGATTATCCTGTAAACTATGTTTTAGATGGTCAACAGAGAATATCCTCAATATATGCTGTCTTTAGCGATAAAACAGAACAAGAGGATTCGACAGAGAAATATAATCCCAATTTAGATATTTTTGAAATCGTTTATGATTTTTCGAAAAAAATCTTTGTTCATAAGAATGATGTCACTTCTGCATCTGATTGTGTTATTTATCTGAGAAATTTTCTGGACGGGGCAAAATTAATTACGGCCCTATCATCTTTGAATACGATTTATCATGGCAATGCAACGGAACTTTATTCAAAACTGATAAACTATGAACTCCCTGTTGTTACTATTAAAAATAGAGCTAAAGCAGAAGTTGGAATTATTTTCGAAAGAATAAATAACACTGGAACCAAGCTTAGCATAATGGATTTAATGATTGCTTGGACTTGGACTGATAACTTTCATTTATCAGAAAAGATGGAAGAATTACTTGAAGAACTTGAAGAAAAGAATTTTGGCGAATTATCTCAGAACATTCTTCTTCAAACAATTTCAGGAATTATACAAAATGATACTACAACTTCGAAAATCTTAGAACTATCAGGTGAACAAGTTAGAGATAATTGGGAAAAAGTTTGTGAAGCTTTAAGAAAGGCAATTGATTTTCTCCATACCGAACTTAATTGTTCAATTCAAGATTTTTTACCATTTCAGCAACAAATTGCTCCAATCGCTAAATTTTACAGTGAAGGTGTTGTTTCTGATGCAGAACAAATCAAATCATTAAAAAAATGGTTTTGGAAAACTTCATTTTCCGATCGTTATTCTACGGGACAAACTACTTCTAAAATGAATACAGATATTGAAACTATAATACAAATCAGAGAGGGTAATTATAAAGCAGTCGATTCTATAAAATATTCGGTAACCGAATCAGAATTAATTGGAACAAAGTTTTCAAAGGCAAATCCTTTAACAAGAGCATTTCTTTTATTAATGGCTCAATACAGCCCAATAGATTTAGTAAAAAATACCAAAATAGATATTACACAGGCTCTTTCAGAATATAACAGAAAACAATTTCATCATATTTTTCCAAACGCATTTCTTAAAACCCAAGGTGTTGAGCAGAAAAAAATATTTAGCATAGTGAATTTCTGTTTTCTTCCGGCAGACTCGAACAAAAATATATCAAAGAAAAAACCCTCAGACTACTTTTTCAATTTAATTCCACAATCTGATTTTAATACTATACTTGAAAGCAATTTAATACCAATTAAAAAAGACATTTACCAAAGAAATGACTACACAACTTTCATAGAAAAGAGGGCTGAAATTATTGTCAATGAAGTCGACAAAATCACAAATTAATAGTGAAATTACCCAATTTGCCGGAACAGACAAGTCGAGTAGGCAAAGAGGAATTTATCTTTGTTTAAATTTTTGGATGAATCATTATGAGCAATATAATAGGATGCCAGAGGCATCAAACGTTTATAAAAGCATGGATATCGGGATAATCTGCGACTCCTGCGGAGTCGAACAAAAACAACCGCAACGAATTTTTTATAAACCTTTGAACCCGCAGGGTTCAGAAAACAGAAATAAAAATCAAAATAATTGGTAAAATATTTACACAAATTAAAATTGTTTTTCCTCACAATGTAAAGCGCTTATTCAACCTATCATAAAAGGCATATAGCTTCGATAAAAAAATGTATCTTTGACAATAATTAAAAATATTTATGACAACACAAGAATACATAGTGAGTATGATAAAGACTCATAAAGCTGAACTCAATTTATTAGGAGTTCAAAGCATAGGATTGTTTGGATCTTATGCCCGTAATGAACAATCAGACAAAAGTGACATTGATTTATTAATTGATTTCATTCCTGAAAAAGAAAATTTTGACAATTATATGAACATCTGTGATTATTTTGACAAACTTTTTAAAAATG
>JBBAAT010000141.1:0-7325 GCA_041658145.1 Bacteroidales bacterium
ATATTTTTTTCAGAAGTTTCCTCTTTTACGATGTATTTATCTTTTGGCGACCTGCCGGTGTAAATACCGGTATCCACATTCAAAGCTCCTGTATTGGTGACGAACCCTTTTTCAAGTCCTTTCAGTTTCGGATCCGTTTCATGAAGGAATAAATCATCATAAGAAAGATTGTAATACATCTCGTTAACGTTCTTGATTCCGTACGCTGACAGATCTACTTTTTCAACTGAACAACATTTGCATGACATAATTCATTTTTTAGCAACAACTTTTTTAGGAGCATTCATTTTTTCTTTAATAGTAGCATGTGCTGCCGCAAGGCTTGCAATAGGCACGCGAAATGGAGAACAGCTTACATAGCTGAATCCTAAAGAATTACAGAACTCAACAGACAAAGGTTCTCCGCCATGCTCACCGCAGATTCCGATCTTAAGGTCTTTCCTAACGGAACGGCCTTTTTCAACAGCTACTTTCATAAGGAAACCAACGCCTTCCTGATCAAGTATATTAAATGGGTCTTCCGGAAGAATCTTATTATCAATATATTTGGGTAAGAAAGTAGCAGTATCATCTCTTGAGAAGCCATACGTCATTTGCGTGAGATCATTTGTCCCGAATGAGAAGAAGTGTGCGACACCTGCAATTTTATCAGCAGTAATACATGCTCTCGGAATTTCGATCATGGTGCCGATAAGGTGTTTTATTGATTTTAATCTGAATTTATCGCATACTTCTTTATAAACTTTGTCAATCAAGGCATACTGGTTTATCAATTCCGTATCGGCACAGGTAACGGGAATCATGATTTCGGGGAAAGGTTTTTTATTTTCTTTTAATAATTCTGCGGAAGCTTCAAATATAGCCCTTACCTGCATTTCGGTAATTTCAGGATAAGTAATACCAAGACGAACGCCGCGATGTCCCATCATCGGGTTGTTTTCGTGCAATGCTTCCGCACGTTTATTGAATTCTTCGGCTGAAATGGCAAGACTCCTTGCAAGTTTAGCTCTTTCTTCGGGTTTCTTGGGAACAAACTCATGCAAAGGAGGGTCAAGTGTTCTGAAAGTAACAGGAAGTCCGTCCATAACTTTCAGAGTTCCCTTAATATCTTCTTTAACAAACGGAAACAATTCATTTAGCGCCGCTCTTCTTTCTTCTTCGGTTTTGGAAACAATCATCTTTCTGAGAAGGAATAACGGTTTTTCGGCATTCAGTCCGTAGAACATGTGTTCGGTGCGGAAAAGTCCGATACCTTCAGCTCCAAATAATCTTGCCTTGGCAGCATCTTCGGGTGTTTCAGCATTAGTTCTGATTTTGAGAACACGTATCTCATCACATAGTTTCATAAATGCTTTGAAATCGGGATTTTTTTCCGGTTCCGCTTTCTTGAGGGGAAGAGCGTTTTGATATACATTCCCTTTGGTACCGTTAAGCGAAATAAAATCGCCTTCTTTTAATGTAAAATTGCCAATCTTCAGGGTTTTTGTAAGCGCATCCACTTCGCACTCCCCTGCGCCAACAATACAGCATTTCCCCCAACCTCTTGCCACGAGAGCTGCGTGGCTTGTCATCCCTCCGCGCGCGGTTAAAATTGCCTCTGCTGCGCGCATACCTTCAATATCTTCAGGATTGGTTTCTTCACGTACAAGAATCACTTGTTTACCCTTCTTTTTCCATTCAACTGCATCTGCAGAATTAAAAACAATTTGTCCGGTTGCGCCACCAGGTCCTGCAGGTAAACCTTTAGCTATTGGCTTTGTTATTAATTCGGCCTTGGGATCCAAAATAGGATGTAATAATTCATCCAACTGATTTGGCTGAACACGGATAACAGCTTCTTCTTTAGTTATCAGTTTTTCTTTCAACATGTCAAGAGCCATCCTAACTGAAGCGGGACCATTGCGTTTTCCAACACGACACTGTAACATGTATAATTTCTTATCCTGTATAGTAAATTCAATATCCAGCATATCGCGGTAATGTGTCTCAAGTATACGCTGTATCTTGTGAAGTTCCTTATAAACTACTGGCATTCTTTTTTCGAGCGAAGGCAAATGCCGTGTATGTTCATTCTTGCAAATTTCATTAATAGGATTTGGTGTTCTGATACCGGCGACCACATCTTCTCCTTGTGCATTTGGCAGCCATTCACCGTAAAAATAATTTTCTCCTGTTGCCGGATTACGTGTAAAAGCAACACCGGTTGCAGAAGAATCACCCATATTTCCAAACACCATCGACTGTACAGACACAGCAGTGCCCCATGCATCAGGAATACCTTCTATCCTGCGATAAGAAATTGCACGCTTTCCGTTCCAGCTCTGGAATACGGCAGCAACAGCGCCCCACAATTGTTCCATGGCATCTTCGGGGAAAGGTTTGCCAAGCACTTCTTTTACTTTCTTTTTATATATTTCAACAAGCTCTTTCAATGCATCAGCAGAAAGTTCTGTTTCGCTTTTAACACCATACTTCACAATCATGTTATGAAGTTCTTTCTCGAGTTGTTGACGTACACCTTTTCCTTCTGCGGGTTCAATACCGGCAGCTTTTTCCATCACAACATCCGAATACATCTGTATAAGACGACGCTGCGAATCATAAACAAATCTGGTGTTCTTTGTCTTTTTAATAAGGCCTTCCCGGGTAATATTGTTGAGCCCGACATTCAATACAGTATCCATCATTCCCGGCATGGATGCCCTTGCTCCTGAACGCACAGATACCAGCAATGGATTATCTTTATCACCGAACTTTGCACCCATTTCTTTTTCAACTTCTTTGAGCGCCTCAGTTACCTGCGTTGTCAATTCTTTGGGATATCTCCCTTTATTATCGTAATAAGCGGCGCATACTTCGGTAGTGATAGTAAAGCCTGCAGGCACCGGTAACCCGATATTGACCATTTCAGCCAGATTTGCTCCCTTCCCGCCGAGAAGATTTTTCATGTTAGCCTGTCCGTCGGCTTTTTTCCCGCCGAAGTAATAAACATACTTTTGTTCTTTTGCCATTTTAAATTTTCCCCCTGAAATATTTATAGTTTAAATTTGTAACCACTCAGCGGTATTAAAGCTTAGGAAAAATAAATGTTTGCCACAGATTCACAGATTAAAAATTATTCTTTTTGTAATGAATTTATCTTTGGAATCCGCCTAAGGCGGATTATAATCTGTGAATCTGTGGCATTTTCAATTTATATCTACTGCTGAATAGTTACCTAAATTTCCATTTCTGTAATTTTTAAAAACGACAAATTTAGAATAAAATTTTTCTTTTCAAGCGATTTGTGGGTATTTTTTAATTAAAAAGCCCGATATATAACACGTCGGGCTTATAAAAAATGTGAAACAAAATTTATTTCTTATGAGAACATGAAGAATTCTCATTAATGAAAACAAGTGAAGATTCTTTTGTCAGGTTTTTCAAACCATTAACAAAATCTTCCTGCTTTCCTTTACTTAATTCTTTAAGGTAAAAACAATAATCCATTTCACCTTCTTTACCCCAATGATATATATCGTATGCTATCGTTTTACCTTCCTTTTTACCAAATGACAATACATAAGACTCAAGAGAAGCCATTGTTTTTGAATCAGGGCCTTCACCCTTACTGATAAAAGAAACGATTACACGGCACGAATCTAACCCTGCACTTTTCTGGCTTTTTTTCGTGCCTTTACATGCAAATGTAATCATCACAATACTTAGAAATAAAATGACTTTGGTTTTCATAGTTTTAATTATTAGTTAACCATGATTATTATTTTAATACGAGTGCAAATATAAGGTTATTTCCCTAATCCGGAAATATATGAATTAAGTTCATCTATTGAGTTTTCAAAGGTAAAAGCATCATTTACCTTAAAATAATTGCCGAGATCATAAGTATAACCATAAGCATATTTTGCAAATTCAAGTTTAGAATCTTCAAAGCTGAATAGCATCATGATTTCTCTAACCTGTGACGAAAGCATGCAATTAGAAGCAAAGACCTGTTTTGCAATTGCAAGTTTACTGTCTTCAAATGATTTCGACGATATAGTATTTTTTGCTGCAGCAAAGTCAGATGGCGACATAGGATATTGGCAACCAACTGGTCCTGAATAACCCGGCATAACATACACTTGCTGTTGTTGAACGGGTGCGGGTTGCATACCCATTCCGGATGAAGTAGTAGTGGTTGTAGTTGAATACGTTGTAGTTGAGGAAGAGCCTGTCATATTAGCACCGCCAATATTAATATTCATATTTACACCTAAATCAGGGTCATTCACATGGATACCCATATTAGCACTTCCTTCTGGTGGAGGCACATTACCTCCTGATGTAGTAGTTGTTGTTTGTGTTGTACTTATTATAGTAATAGCTGGAACAGGTGCAATAGTAGTGAAAATAATTACCTTCTGTCCGGCAGGAGGTGGTGGTGCCTGTGCAATAGGTACTTCGTTCATATAGCGAACCACATATTCTCCTTTGTTGTTCTTTTTAATACTATAATTGGCTTCAACTCCTGGTGTATTAAAATAAATAGTTTTGTCAAGCGACCCCGTGCTAGAGTCTTGGAAAATGATCTTAAGTTTATAACTTGGAGAGATGAGATCTGTAACCTTAACATTTGTTTCAGGGTTCTCATTTTGTAACACCCCATTCAGAATAACACTGAATTTTTCTCCTTGTTCTGTAAAAAGTATCAGGTTTGATTTTTGTCCGAAAACAGCAGAAACACTGATCATAACTGCTAAAATAAATACACTTTTTTTCATGGCTAAAAATTTTTAAGAGTTAATGAATAATTTTAATTAGCGGCGTGGGTTTCAATAATTATGCCATTTTTTCTCTGAGCAAATATATAAAATAACTTTGGTGTATATCACATCTTCAGAAATAAAAAAATCAAAGCATTTTCCTTTCGGGTTATTTTTCTTCTGTAAAAAGTTTTAACATCCCTAGTTATTATTCGCTTCGCTCATGAGATCGCTTCGCTAAGTTCGCTCCCACAACCGCAACACAATGCCTGCCTGCCTTGCCGGTAGGCAGGCTCATGAACCTACATGAATTTTTTCATAAGGTATTTGCGTATTTTTTAAAATTCATGTAGGTTTGTGTAAAAACCAAAAGGATGTATTAAATTTTTATAAGTTTGCAGTATTATTAAAGGATTGCAGTCCCGCACATTCGGTATTATTCATGAACTAAATAAAAAATATGAGCATAGTCGTTGGTATCAGACACGAAGACAAGTACGCTATGGAGCGAAGAGTGCCTATTATTCCCAAGCATGTTGAATGGCTTGTAAAACATCATAATATTGATGTAGTGATTCAGACATCGGGAAAAAGGGTATTCAAAGACGAAGAATTTATTAAGGCAGGAGCAAAAGTTGCAAAAGATCTAAAGAGATGCCCTGTAATCTTTGGCGTAAAGGAAATTCCTGTTTCAGCTTTCGAGCAGGGAAAAACTTACATTTTCTTCTCTCATGTGATAAAAGGGCAGAAATATAATATGCCCATGTTGAAAAAAATGATGGAGCTCAAATGCAACCTGATTGATTATGAAAAAGTAGTGGATGAACAAAACAAACGCCTTATCTTTTTTGGTAAATATGCAGGTCTTGCCGGAATGATTAATTCTCTCTGGGCATTGGGACTTCGTCTAAAATATTACGGTTACGAATCAAAACTTCTTAAAATGAAGCAGGCGCTGCATTATCATTCGCTTGCCGAAGCAAAAGATGATATTTCTGCGATAGGCCGGTTGATTGCCGAAAACGGTATTCCACATGAATTACGTCCATTCGTTATTGGTTTTACCGGTTATGGAAACGTTTCACAGGGAGCACAGGAAATCTGCGGATTACTGCCTGTAAAAGAAATTTCACCGGAAAAATTACTTACACTTAAAAACAGAAAAAAACTTCCTGATAATATTGTGTACAAAGTCATCTTTAAAGAAGAGCATATCGTTGAACCTATTGATCCATCAAAGGAATTTGACCTTCAAGACTATTATACCAATCCCTATAAATATAAAAGCGCTTTTGAAAAATACGTACAGCATCTTTCCATTCTGATCAATTGTATGTACTGGGATGAAAGATATCCCCGCATTATAACAAAAGAGTATTTAAAAAAAATGTACGCTAAAGGCAGGCCAAAGCTTAATGTAATTGGTGATATTTCCTGCGATCTTGAAGGATCGGTGGAATGTACAAAACCAACTAAAATAGAGGATCCTATTTACGTTTATAATCCATTCACGGATAAAATTACCATGGGATATAAAGGAGAAGGAATACTTGAAATGGCGGTGGATATTCTTCCAAGCGAATTACCACGCGACTCATCCAATGGATTCAGCGATGTACTTGTAAATTTTGTAAAACCAATAGCTATTGCTGATTTTGCAATGCCTTATGAAGAACTTGATCTTCCGAAAGCAATAAAAAAAGCTTTAATCTTGCATAACGGAGAGTTGACTCCACCTTATAAATACATAGAACAGTTTTTGTAAATCAACTAATTTTATAAACTTTAATTTTTATTATATTATGAAAAAGGTACTTATTCTTGGAGCAGGAATGGTTGTAAAACCGATAGTTAATTATTTGCTGAAAAATAATTTTAAAGTAACCGTTGCTACTCGTACTAAATCAAAAGCAGATGAAATGATTGCCGGTCATTTAAATGGAACAGCTCTATCATGGACTGTTGATGATATCGATACTCTTAATAAACTAATATCCGAACATGACTTTACGGTGAGCCTCTTGCCTTATACATTTCATGTGATGGTTGCTAAGCTTTGCATTCAGCATAAGAAAAACATGATAACTACATCTTATGTAAAACCCGAAATGCAGGCATTAGACGTTGAGGCAAAAAAAGCAGGAATAATTATTCTGAATGAATGCGGATTGGATCCTGGTATTGACCACATGTCTGCTATGCGTATTATTGACCATGTCCATAAAAACGGTGGCAAGATCGAGGAGTTTTATTCATTATGCGGTGCATTACCTGCACCCGAAGGTACCGACAACCCTTTTAAATATAAATTTTCGTGGAGCCCGAAAGGTGTTGTAATGGCAGGTAATAATGACGGAAAATATTTGAAACACGGAAAAATTATTGAAGTTGATACAAAAGACCTGTTTAAAAATCCATTTAAAGTTGATTTTCCTGAAATAGGTATTCTGGATGTTTATCCGAACCGCGATTCAATCAGTTACATTGACATTTATGGCATTCAGGAAGCCAATACTATGTTCAGAGGAACATTCAGATATAAGGGATGGTGCGAAATAATTGACATTATGAAACAACTGA
>JBBAAT010000142.1:0-7307 GCA_041658145.1 Bacteroidales bacterium
TTGCCGGAGCTCTTTACGGTTACAAATTGTTGTGGACAATGATCCCTTGCTTTGTCGTGCTTTTTGTTGTCCAGGAAATGAATGCCCGGATGGGTATTGTTACAGGTAAAGGACTTGCTGACCTGATACGGGAGAATGCGGGAGTTAAAGTTACTTTTTTTATTTTTATTGGTTTACTGATTGCCGATATTGGAAATACTACTACTGAATTTGCAGGTGTCGCCGGCAGTCTGATGGTTTTTGGCATTAGTAAATACATTTCAGTTCCTATTAGCGCTTTCCTGGTTTGGTTCCTGGTTGTAAAGGGTACTTATAAAATTTCAGAAAGGGTATTTCTTGTTTTTAGCGTTTTCCTTTTGATATATGTTGTTTCCGCGATTATGGGCAAACCCCATTGGGGTGAAATCGGACAAGCAATGATTCGCCCCGAAATGAAATTTGATGTGGGTTATCTTTCTGTTGTGATTGGAATAATTGGTACTACTATCGCCCCGTGGATGCAGTTTTATATGCAATCGGCAGTAATTGAAAAGGGAATTAAAATTAAAGATTATAAGTTTACTGTGTGGGATGTTGGTATAGGAAGCGTTCTCACTATAGTTGTCGCTTTCTTTATTATTGTTGCCTGCGCATCCACCTTACATGTTAATGGTATTAAAATAGAGGAAGCCAAAGATGCTGCTATGGCGCTTAAACCCCTGGCAGGTAATCTCGCTTCTGCTACTTTTGCGTTCGGACTTTTTATTGCATCAATTTTTTCAGCTACGATATTACCTGTTGCTACTGCTTTTTATGTTTGCGAGGCTTTTGGCTTTGAAGCAGGAATTAATAAAAAATGGAAAGAAGCGCCTCATTTTTATTGGTTGTTTACTTCAATAATAGTTATTGGAGCCGGTATTATTCTGTTACCGAATGCCCCGCTTATCCTTATCACGCTTTGGTCGCAGGTAGCTAACGGAGTATTGCTTCCGGTTGTGCTTATTTGCATGATACTTATCGTAAACAACAAAGAAGTGATGGGAAAATATGTGAACAAACCGCTAAATAACGTTATTTGTTGGATTACTATTGTGATTTTAATAGGCTTGTCCGTTTCACTTCTGATTTCTTCGTTTGCGTAACATCAGTTATTAACAATTTTTCATTTATTTTTGCAAATTAATATAATTTTAAAGTTCATGAAAGTTATTGAAGCGCTTGAAAGCTCGGTCAAACCTTATGTTACATTTGAAATCCTGCCTCCATTAAAAGGTAAAAGCATAGAATCCCTTTATGTTATCATGGATCCTCTGATGGAATTCAAACCTCCTTTTATCAATGTCACATATCACAGTTCTGAATATACATATAAGGAAAGGCCGAATGGTTATCTCGAAAAAGTCAGTATTCGGAAAAGACCCGGCACGGTGGGAATATGTGCTGTCATCATGTACCGGTATAAAGTAGATGCTGTTGCTCACCTTATCTGTGGAGGGTTTAGTAAGAATGAAACGGAAGATGCTTTAATTGACTTACATTACCTGGGTATAAAAAACATCCTGATCCTTCGCGGCGATCCGCCAATAAATGAAAGGGAATTTAAACCAGAACCAAATGGACATTTATATGCAATTGATCTTTTGAAACAAGTTGCAAACATTAACAATGGAATTTATCTGGAAGAAGACCTGAAAGATGGCTTTAAAACGGATTTTTGCGTTGGCGTTGCCGGTTACCCGGAAAAACATTTTGAAGCGCCTAATTTATCAGCAGACCTCAAATATCTGAAAGAAAAAGTGGATGCTGGTGCAAAGTATATCGTTACTCAGATGTTCTTTGATAACAGAAAATACTTCGATTTTATTGAACATTGTAAAAATTCAGGAATTAATGTACCCATTATTCCAGGATTAAAACCAATCACAGCAAAAAAACAGTTATCTACGATACCCAGAACATTTCATGTGGATATACCGGAAGATCTTTATAATGAAGTGGAAAAGTGCAAGGATAATAAAGATGCCACCATGGTGGGCATTGAATGGTCTATCCAGCAGGGCAAAGAACTTTTAAAAGCCGGCGTCCCCTGTTTGCATTTTTTCACAATGAGCCATCCTAAACCAATAATTGAGATTGTAAGCGCGCTGTTTTAATTTTTCCTTTTGATTTACTTGATATTATAATTTAAACATAAAATCATCAAAATTATTAGGAGCATTCCAGAAAACGTCTCCGGTAATACCATTGCTGTTCTCCTCTTGTTTTTCCTCTTCAATTTCCCATGAATATTTTCGCTTTTGCGGGCCTTGTCGTTTGTAATAAATTGCAAATACCACACCTGCTACCAATCCCCATAAATGAGCTTCGTAAGAAATATTTTTATCAGGAAAGAAATCAGGGAAAATGCCCCATATCATGCTTCCATATAAGAATACGATAAGCATTGTAATAGCAGCCAATCTTGAATCTCTGCGAATAATGCCACTAAAGAAAAGGAAAGAAGCCAGTCCGTATACAACTCCACTTGCGCCAATATGATAAGCTTCCCTGCCTGAAAGCCATACACAAATTCCATCAATCAAGTAAATCAGTAAAAACACTTTACCCGCAATTCCCTTATAAAAATAAAATAATGTGAGTGTAAGCAGGAACAAAGGAAGTGAGTTGGAAATAAGATGCTTAAAATTCTCATGAATAAGAGGAGCCGTGAGAATACCTATCAATCCCTCGGCTTTTAATGGTAAAACCCCAAACCTGACAAAGTCAAGTTTCCAATTATATTCAATAAGTTTTACTATCCACATGACAATTAACAGGAACACTGGGAAAATCAGGCTCTTCAAAAAATGATTTTTATCGGTATTCATAAAACAGGCATTTTGGGGTTATAGGAACAAAAATATACAAATTAATACCGATATAGAAATTTTTGCAAATATTTCCTATCGGCATCGGATGAGCATCGCTGCTGTGTGAGGTTTAAAGTTTCTTTCTTGTCCCCCATGCAACAAATTTATTAATAGCAATCCCTTATCAAACAGCTATTTCACCCGCATAGAAACAATGCAAAGTTATGTCCTGTTATTAATATTATGATAAAATAAATTCGTAAGGAGAATTTTTAATAATCAAAAAAGAATTATATCTTCTTTTGAAATATAATTTGTGATTTTGGATTTCAGGGCTAATTAATGGACACCTTGTGCTTATGATAAAACAATATTTGTCAAGGGATTTTGCATTGTGACTTACTTTAACAATCGTGTTTTCAATTTGTTTTATCGCATGAGATACATCGCTCCCTTTTAGTTCTACATATATTTCTTCATCGGGTTGCCTGATAACAAGGTAGTCGCATCGTATTTCATTATTTTTTATAACACATCCATCAATTAATATTTTTCTTACTTTTAATCTTGCCTTATTTACAAAAGTAATTTTCGATTTTTTCTCATGTAATACAATATACCGGTCTGTTTTTATTTTCTCACAATCTTCAAAACTATTCATTTTACTCAAGATTTAGGAGTTCATCAAATTGGATTGCAATATTGTCAGAAACAGAATCTATAATATTTGTTGCAATTAGCCCCGTTTCTTTACAAATAAGGTCAGTGATGCCCTCATGTTCTAATGAATAAGCATTTATTAAACCAGGAGTTATTATTTCTTCTTTTGGAACAATTTTGTATAGTTTTGCTTTTTTAGTTGGAGATAGCTTAGTTTGTAGCGAACCCGCATGAATAAGATTATTAAATGAGGTCAGAATATAAGGACTATGGGTTGTAACTATAAATTGAAATTTATTTTCTTTAGAAAAATTGAAAACTGAAGCTATTAATTCCACGATGCTTTTTTGAGCAAAAGGAAATAAATGTGCTTCGGGTTCTTCAATATATACTGTAGCACCATTCCCCAAAAATCCTATATTTAATAAATTTTTTAGTATTATTGTAAGAGGTAATGTTTCCTGTTGACCAGAAGACGAATAAGAAATATTAACTTTACGTCCATCAGGGTGTATTAAAAAATCTTCACCTTTTTCTTGAATATATTTTCCGCAAATTATTTTTTCAACTAAATCATTAATTTTTGTATTATCTATTTTGCCTTCTCTAAAAAAATGTCTTCTTTTCATGCTTTCATAAAATGAACCAAATTCTATAAAAAAGGGGTCAATTACTCTTTGACTCGATAGAAAAGAAAAAATATTTTTTTGGATATTGGCAAAAAATGACCTTACAGCAGGAATATAAATTTGATTATAACCAGATGGCATCCCAATATGTTTTTGAATTTCATTAATGAATTTAGTTCTTATTAAAAATAAGGAACGGTGCATTTCTAATTGTTCTTTTGTTTGCTCCTCTTTAAGTTTTTTAATATAAATTGATTTAAATTCTTGGAATTCACTTTTATAGAAATTGGAATATTTTAATTCTATTTTATTTCCATTATTCTTACGAATTTCAATAAATTCGTTACTTATTATATATCTTATAGAAAACTTTCCCTTTGGATAAGTATGAGGTGGAAAAAAATCTTCAAATTTTTTAATAATTTGTGCTTCCGTTTCCTCTATAGTAATTTGGTTTTCGATTCCATCTATAAGTTCATTTTGAAATCGCTTAAAAAAGTAAAATAATTTTGCACAAATACTTTTACCGGTAGCTTGTGGTCCAATGAAGACATTTATTTGATTTAAATGTACTTCAAACTTATTAATACCTCCAAAATTTTCGATTATTATCTTTTCATTCATAAAAATATTTTTTTCAAAAGTATAAAAAAATCAGATATAAAATTTACCTATTAAAAATAATGGGGCGTAAAACAGAATCTAAACACATATTGCCTTGCAAATCTGTTAAGATTCTGTATAACAGCTTTCAAAAATAAATATTTATCTGATAGTTTCATAAAAAATATATCATTTTTCGTTCAGTGAATTGGTTTGTCATGTCGAGATGAGAATAAATTTCACTTATTTTTCTAAGCAATGACACTACTTAATGCCATATTTATCTATAAGGTACACTAATGAGGTAATTGCAGCGCTTCCAAGCTGCATTTCACGCTTATTCACATTATCAAATGTATCTGATTCCGAATGCTGGTAATCGAAGTATTTTTGAGAATCGGTCATTAATCCGATCAAAGGAAACCCCAAACCTTTCAGGTAATAGATATCAACTCCGCCATATCCCTTGTGGAACAGGTAAATACCATAAGACAGTAATAAATCTTTCCATTTACTGATCTTTGCCACAGTATCTGCAGAAGCATCGATAGTGAAACCTATAGGAGTAAATCCTCCTTCGTCGCTTTCAATCGCTGCAAGATGCTTTTCTTTTTTCTCTTTAACTATTGCCGCATATTTTTTCCCGCCTTTCTGAGCCACTTCTTCATCCATAAATATTACAACCCTGATGGTATGTTTAGGATGCATCTTCAGTTCTTTTAATATTCGTAAGACTTCGATGGAATGCATGCAGCCAACACCGTCATCGTGCGCACCCTGCCCGTTGTCCCATGCATCAATGTGCCCGCCCACTGTAATGATCTCATTCGGAAACTCACTCCCTTTTATCTCACCGATTACATTATACGATTCAACATCCGGAAGCATTTTGCTGTTAGTCTTTAGATGAAAAAGTAATTCATAATCATTTTTCAACCATTCGCTCAGCAACTCTGCATCCTTTGTACTTATTGCAACAGCGGGAATCTTTGTTCCATTAGTATCATATCGCATTATACCTGTATGCGTAGTATAATCATCTTTTAGCGTCAAAGAACGCACAATAACTGCCAATGCGCCATATTTTGCAGCTTCTGCAGCTCCATGCACTCTTTGGTCCACGGCTCCACCGTATGCTTCGAAAGTGTTATAATCTTTCGGGGCCATTTCCCTGTTAAAAAAAACGATCTTGCCGGTAAGTTGTTTTTTACCAAGCTTTTTAAGTTGATCAAAATTCCCAACTTCAATAACTTCAGCAATAATCCCATCGGTTGGTGTTCCTATTGATTCACCAAGCGCGCACACATTCACTTCCTTGAATCCATATACTTTTGATGACATGCTTGCATATTCTTTATCTCCGCGCACCCAGTGATGAACCATTATTTTTTGTGTATAAACAGTGTCAAGGTTCATCCCCTGCATAATCTGCTTCGACCATTCTATGGCTGCTGCAGCCTGTGGTGAACCACATATCCTTCCTCCAATTTTGGTGCATAGATATTCCATGTTTTTATAGGCGGTATTATTAGAAAGCGCTTCGCTGTAAATATTTTTAATAACCAAAGAATCTGTGTCCTGTGCAAGGAGAGAATTAAATCTCACACATATTAAAAGGAATAATAATAATTTTTTCATGATTAATTTATTTTCACTGTAAAGATACTTTTTTATTTATACAATGTGAATCAAGGGTTGAGTTTAGTTTTAAAACAATAGTTTTACCTTATACCATTTATAAAAAAAAAATTCAACTTACGAAAATAAATATAATTTTACAGCAAAACATTACAATATGGCTTTGGGATTATTAATATTGCTTTTTTTTGTATTTCTTATTGATCTGGTTATTTATGCGGGTATCAGGCGAATTTTCGATCTTTCGAAAAAACCAAAGACACAAAAAATCGTAAGTATTGGGTTCTGGCTTTTTACTATTTTTTTCGGATTGTTTGCAATCATCTTTATCATACTTGAAAAAAATTCATCAAAACCCGATTATATAATCTATCGCGGCTACTTTGCATTAACAGGAGCATTCTTGCTGATATATCTTCCCAAATTGATACTTGTAATTTTTATTTTTTTAGAATTTATATTAAGATACCTCATTCTTTTTCTATCAAAGACATTCAAAATTAGCGCGGGCGGGTTTATTGGCAAATTGCTGTCTATGAAATTTCTGACAAAAACAGGATTGGGAATTTCTATTTTTCTGTTTTTTATAGTGCTTCATGGAATTACTATTGGCAGAACTGATTATAAAGCAGAACGCATTTCTATTCATTTTAAAAATCTACCTGAAAGCTTTGATGGAGTTAGAATCGCCCAAATATCAGATATGCATCTGGGTAGTTTTTCCGATCCCAAAGATGTTAAAAAAGGCATTGATTTGCTGATGGAAGAAAAGCCGGATATCATCGTTTTTACAGGCGACATGGTAAACAATCAGTCGGAAGAAGTTCTTATCATGCTGCCTGAATTAAAAAGAATGCATGCTCGCATGGGAATGTTTTCAATAATGGGAAATCATGATGTAGGTGATTACCGGAGATGGAAAACCATCGAAGAAAAAACAGCAAATTTT
>JBBAAT010000143.1:0-7294 GCA_041658145.1 Bacteroidales bacterium
TATACTTTGAATTTCGGAAATGTTGAGTTAAACCGTCTTTCGTCGGATGGAACCTATTTTTGTGTGGCACAGCAATCACCAGCTACTATTTATATATACAAGGTTGCGGATATTGCGCTGGGAAATACTACAGCATGGAAAACAATTAGTGGTAGTGGTGGTTTTTTGAATTTACCTTCCGAAGCTATTACTTTCAATGGTTCGCTCGCTATTGCCAATCAATGTTTTAACGATGTTCTACTCTGGGAGGATATAAACAATGCGCCCGATACCAACAGTATGATTGTGCTTGGGCATCTCTTCAATTCACCTAATAATAAACCCACGATAGGGCAGAATGGGCTTTTTATGCCAGGCGCGTTATTATTTGAAAACAATCATCTATGGGTAGGCGAACATAAATTTTCTTCGCGAATTTTGAAATTCAGCAATAGTTTTTCTGGAGTGGAAACAATAACTGAAAATATTAATGATGTGATCTGCTATCCTAACCCTTTTAGCATATCCGCTACAATACAGATAACAAACCCGCTGATCAGGGATTTTGAAATCAAACTGTATGATACATTTGGAAGAGTGATTATTTCGGAAATTATTCGCAATTCGGATAGATTCGTTGTTCATAAAGAAGGTTTACCTGATGGGGTATATTTTTACAAACTTACACAAGGGAATGATTATTTATATTCTGGAAAGTTAATGATATCTGATTGAAAAAATGCACAGATATGCACAAGCAATGCTTTCTGGCGGCTGCAGTTTGTGTGAGAGGAAAGTTTGAATGAAACAACATGAATTGGGACAGCTTTGTGTAACCCGCCTGCATAGCATATTAAGGAATTTAAATTCTATAAAAAATAATAAAAGGATTTAGGGGAAAAAATGAAACTCCCCCGACTTGTTAAACACTCAAATGATATAAATACTTAACTTTACGGACAGACACTAAATATACTTGCGCATTTGAAAAAGATTATATTTTTTATTATCGTTTCTTTTTTGTTTTCTTGCAGATCCGGGAAAAAAGGAGACGATTCTGTGTCGAGAGTTTACGATGAATATCTTTACAAGACTGACCTTATTGGTCTTGTTCCTTCAGGTACGTCTGCTAAAGACAGCATTTCGATAGTCAGGAACTTCATCAATAATTGGATAAAACAAAAATTGGTGATCCATACTGCCGAAAACAATCTTTCCTCAAAACAAAAAGATTTTGAAAAACAACTTGAGGATTACAGAAATTCTTTGATTGTGTTTACTTATGAAAAAGAATTGATCAGGCAAAAGCTCGACACAACTGTATCTGCCGAAGAAATTGAAACGTATTACAATAAAAACCGGAATGAATTTTTACTTAAAGATAATATTGTGAAAGTATGGTATGTTAAAATGCCTGTCAATTCAGCTAATAAGATAGCCATACGGAATCTTTACAAATCAGAGGCTGCCACTACAAAACAACTCCTTGAAGAATACTGTAAAAAGTATGCAGTGAATTACTACATTGATGATTCAACCTGGCTTTATTTTAATGACTTGCTGAAAGAAATCCCTATTAAAACATATAATCAGGAAGATTATCTTAAAAACCACAGATATATTGAAATGGATGATTCATTGTATTCTTATTTTGTGAACATTAAAGGATTTCAGGTAAAAGAAAGTGTTTCTCCTCTCGGTTTTGAAAAAGATAATGTTAGAAAGATACTCCTCAACAAACGTAAACTGAAGCTGATAGAGGAGATGCATGATGGCATATTCAAAGAAGCTTTGAAAAACAACGATTTCCAAATATTTTAACAGAAAACGAATGAAGAAAATTATCATACTTCGACTGTTTGAGTTTGCAAGAAAACGGCAAACCCAAACGCTCAGTATAACTGAATCTAAACATTTTTGCTTTGTTTCGACTTCGCTCAACAACCATCGCAAACCTGCCAAGATTCAGTATATATTGCCGGCGTTATTTTTCTTTGCCGGTTTACATTTTTTGCATGCTCAGAATAAGGTGATTGACCAGGTGGTAGCAGTAATTGGAAGTAATATGATTATGCTTTCGGATATTGAAAACGAGTACACTCAATATGTCCTGCAGGGATATAATAAGGGCGACAGCAGTTTTAAATGTGTTTTGCTGGAAGAGCTTTTATTCCAGAAATTATTGCTAAACCAGTCACAAATTGATAGCGTGCAAGTTACAGATAGCCAGGTAGAGGCAGACCTTGATCGCCGTATTGCTTATTATACAAAACAAATGGGTGGAGAAGATAATCTTGAAAAATATCTTAATAAATCTATTATTGAATTTAAAAATGAAATGCGTGAGGCTCAAAAAAATATGATACTTCAGCAAAATGTTGAATCAAAGATCACGGAAAATGTAAAGGTTACTCCATCGGAAGTGAAAACATTTTTTAATAATATTACGAAAGACAGCATACCTGCAATTAGTTCAGTTGTTGAGGTGGGACAAATAGTAAAAATGCCAAAAGTGAATGAAGAGGAAAAAGCCAAAGCCAAAGAAAAACTCAATGTGATACGCGAAAGGATATTAAAGGGTGAAGATTTTGCAACCCTGGCTGTTTTATATTCTGAAGATGATGCAACATCCTCAAATGGCGGAGAGCTCGGCCTTACAAGCAGGGGTGAACTTGATGCGACTTTTGAAAGTGCGGCATTCAAACTGAAACCAAGTGAGATATCGCCGATTGTTACCTCTAAATACGGTTATCACATAATCAAACTTATTGAAAGAAGAGGAGAGATGATCAATGTCAGGCATATTCTGATCAAAACGAAGGTTGCTACGGAAGATCTGCTGAAAGCTAAAACATCACTTGATAGTATTTATGCGCTGATAAAAAGCGATTCCATTACTTTTGAAAACGCAGCGATGAAATATTCAGATGATCCATCTAAAAAAAACAGAGGACTATTGGTCAATACTGAAACGGGAACTTCCAAATTTGAGCCCGCTCAATTAGATCAAACTGTTTTCTTTGTAGTTGATAAGTTGAAAGCAGGCGAAATTTCTCAACCGGTTCCGATGAAAACAGATGATGGCAAACAAGCGTACCGGCTATTATTTCTGAAGTCACGCACCGACCCGCATAGCGCCAACATGAAAGATGATTATGATTATATACAAGCGGCTGCCCTGAAACAAAAACAGAATAAAATCATTGAAGAATGGATAAAGAAAAAAGCAGCGGCCACCTATATTCATATTGCAGATGAATATAAAAGTTGTAAATTCAATTATCAATGGTTTAATTAGAGATTGTATATGAAGTCGTCATTGCGAATCCCGCATGTGCGGGATGAAGCAATCTAATCATTGTGTGTCAATAGATTGCTTCGTCGCCTGCCTGCCGGTAGGCAGGTACCTCCTCGCAATGACGTTTTGTATTGACATTATGAATAGACGTTAATTAAGGAATATTATAATTATTTAGGTATAGGGAAATAAAGGTATAAGGTATAAGGGAAAAGATCTATAACTTTTATCACCCCTATACCTTTATAACCTATACCTTTATACCTAAATAGCAATGAAATATTATTTATGCAATTCCATTCAGATGTAGAAGCCATAGATGCTTTAGTCGAAAAATATACGATACTTAAAAGCGAGGTTGCAAAAGTTATTGTCGGGCAGGATGAGACAGTAAAAAACCTTATTATTTGCATATTCAGCAAAGGCCATTGCCTGTTGATAGGAGTGCCGGGTCTTGCAAAAACTTTAATGGTTAATACACTTGCGAAGGCGCTTGGACTTTCATACAGTCGTATTCAGTTTACTCCCGACCTGATGCCTTCTGATATTATAGGAACCGAAATCCTGGATGAGACAAGAAAATTCAGATTTATTAAAGGGCCTGTCTTTGCCAATGTCATTCTTGCCGATGAGATTAACCGTACTCCACCCAAAACACAATCGGCTCTGCTAGAAGCCATGCAGGAGAAAGCTGTTACAACTGCAGGCAACTCGCATAAACTTGATGAACCTTTTTTCGTTCTTGCAACTCAAAACCCGATAGAGCAGGAAGGAACTTATCCTCTTCCCGAGGCACAACTTGACAGGTTTATGTTTAATATCTGGCTGGATTATCCTTCCTTCCAGGAAGAGATAGATATTGTAAAATCCACTACTTCCGGTTTGGATCCACAAGTAAAAATAGTGATCAATAAGGAAGAAATACTCACATATCAGGATGTTCTGAATAAGATTCCGGTTACCGATAATGTACTTCAGTATGCAGTGAATCTTGCTGTAAAAACCCGCCCCAACACTGCAAAAGCTCATTCCTGGGCAAACGATTATCTTTCATGGGGCGCAGGGCCTCGTGCTTCACAATACCTTATCATTGGGGCAAAAGCTCATGCCGCTATCAGTGGAAAATATTCACCCGATATTGAGGATGTACGGGCAGTAGCCGTTTCTGTTCTTCGCCACAGGATAGTAAGGAACTACAAAGCGGAAGCCGAAGGAATCAGCGCAGAAATGATCGTGAAGGAATTTCTGAATTGAAGACCCAAGAATCAAATTCCAAGTCCCAAATTCCAAATCCCAAATTCCAAGTTTCAAATTCCAAATTCCAAGCCCAGGATTTTTATAGTTTATAATAAACCTTTTATATTCCACATTTCGACTACGCTCAATGTACCACATGTCAGGCAGACTGAGCGAAGTCGAAGTCCAATTGCTAAGAGATACTAATATTATTGAATTATTCACGAAATGTTTAAAATATTGAAATTATTATTCAATATATCGATTATAAAAAGTTTTCCGCTTAACACTTCTCCTGCTCCTGTTATGATCTTAATGGCTTCATTTGCCTGCATACAGCCAACGATCCCAGGTAATACACCGATTATACCAGGCTGTGAATTTTCGGTAGTCTCATCAGATGGGTATGACTCAGGAAAAATATCACGGTAAACAGGTCCGTTTTTATAATTGAAAACTGAGAGCTGTCCTTCAAATTCGCTGACAGACCCGAAAACATGAGGCTTATTGAGTTTTTTACAAATATCGCTTACAATATACCTGGTTGCAAAATTATCAGGACAGTCGATCACCAGATCATATTCTTTTATAATATCTTCGGCATTTGCCTGATCCAGTCTGGTTTTGTATAAATTAAATGATACATGAGGATTAAGTTTCGATAATTTTTCTTCAGCAATACTTGTTTTTGTTTTTCCAATATCTTCAGTGGTGTATAAAACCTGACGTTGCAGATTGCTTTCGTCAACAATATCGAAATCAACAATTCCAATAGTTCCAACGCCGGCAGCAGTGAGATATAATAAAACAGGGCTGCCAAGACCTCCGGCGCCCACAACAAGCACTTTTGCGCATTTAAGTTTTTTTTGTCCTTTTTCTCCTATCTCAGGAAGTATAAGGTGACGATGATATCTTTTTTGTTCGTCTTTTGTAAGTTCGTCCATAATTTTCTTGCTTTATGAGTTAATAGAACTCTGAAGTGTTTTATCCCAGTCCTTCCAAATCACCTCGTATCCCTGTTTTCTTATAATTTCCGCAATCTGGTTTGGATCGCGTTCATCGGCAATAACGAACTGTTCCAGTGATTTTTTCCCTTCAGCATATCCGCCCGGATTGGTTTTTGATCCCGCACTCATTGAAGTAATGCCTAATTTTACGACATTCGTTCTGAACTTTTCACTTTCCCTTGTAGATAAAGAAATTTCAACTTCTTCATCGAATAACCTGTATGCACAGATAAGCTGGACCAATTCTTTGTCGCTGATATTTACCCTGGGTTCAATGATCCCGACAGCAGGACGCAAACGCGGAAGAGAAATGGAATATTTAGACTGCCAGAATTTTTTTTCAAGGTAATTCAAGTGTAAAGCAACAAAAAAACTGTCTGTCCGCCAGTCTTCAAGTCCAAGCAATACTCCAAGACCTAT
The DNA here is from genome assembly GCA_041658145.1 of Bacteroidales bacterium. Classification (GTDB taxonomy): domain Bacteria; phylum Bacteroidota; class Bacteroidia; order Bacteroidales; family CG2-30-32-10; genus JBBAAT01. The sequence continues at coordinate 5,941 of JBBAAT010000143.1, forward strand.
TTTATATATCCTCGCTTCTCCAAGCCTGTCAGGTGTTTCCAAGCGGTAATAAAAATCCGCCTTATCCCCTTCAGGATGATAAAAACGATACGAATCTTTATTATATGTTTCCTGATAAATATAAACACTATTTAGTCCTCCGGCAATCAGGGATTCATATTCTGCCTGTTCTAAAGGCTGAACCTCCATAGATATTAAAGCAAAATAAGGTTTTATGAGTTTGATCACATTTTTAAAATATTCCATCCCAACTTTTTTCTTTGATTCTCCAGTAACAAGTAACACATGATCAAATCCAAAAGATTTGAGAACCTGCATCTCTTTCAGAATTTGTTCTTCCGAAAGTGTGATTCGTTCGATTTTATTAGTAATGTTATATCCGCAGTATTTACAACTATTCGAACATTCATTAGATAAATATAATGGAATATACATCTGAATTGTTTTGCCAAAACGCTTAATGGTAAGCCGGTTGCTCATCTGAGCCATTTGTTCGATGTATGGTATTGCGGCAGGAGAGATCAGCGAAATAAAATCTTCGAGGTCCCTCCTATTTTTAGAAAGCGCCAATTCAACATCCCTGCTTGTTTTTGCATGGATGCGTTGCCGTATTTCTTCCCAGTTGTATTTGTTATATATATCTGAAAAAGTTGGCATTTATAAAATTTAATCCAAAAATGCAGTTAACGGGCTGCTGGCTTCTGCGTATGAAACAGGCCTCGCCAGTTTAGCCATGAAAGCCATTCTTCCTGCCTCAACAGCCATCTTAAAGGCGACAGCCATTTGAACCGGGTTCTGTGAAACAGCAATAGCAGTATTAATCAGAACTGCATCGGCGCCCATTTCCATTGCTTCGGCAGCATGCGAAGGAGAACCAATACCGGCATCTATAACAACAGGGATATTGCTTTGTTCAATAATAATTTCAAGGAAATCCCTGCTGCGAAGCCCTTTATTGCTGCCGATAGGCGAGCCGAGAGGCATTACGGCTGCCGCACCGGCTTCTTCCAATTGTTTGCAAAGAACAGGGTCTGCATGAATATATGGCAGAACAACAAAGCCCAAGCGTACTAACTCTTCCGTAGCTTTTAATGTTTCTACAGCATCGGGCATTAAATATTTTGGATCAGGATGGATTTCCAGTTTAAGCCAGTTTGTTTCAAGCGCCTCGCGTGCGAGTTGTGCCGCAAAAACAGCTTCCTTTGCATTCCGGACTCCCGATGTATTCGGTAAAATATTGAACTGTGAATGTTGCAAATGTTTCAGTATATCATCGCCTTTGGCGATTTCCTTGTTTTCAATATTCACACGCTTCAAGGCCACGGTAACAAGCTCAGAACCCGAAGCAAGCAAC
>JBBAAT010000144.1:0-7290 GCA_041658145.1 Bacteroidales bacterium
GATTTAAAAGATAAAATATTTATCAGGTCATATTTTCTTGAATCAGAACTTTATAAAGAATCTGGTGAATTTGAAAAAGCAATCATATTAATAAATGAATTGCAAACCAGGATAAATTATTTTAATAGTATCCCAATTTCACGATATAAAATATTTTTAATGTATAATATTTCTTATATCTATTTTGCATTAGGTAACTATTCTAAGGCTCTTTTTTGGATTAATAAAGTTCTTAATATTACTGAAACAAAAGAGCCTGTTGACATATTTTGTTTTGCACGAATTATAAACCTTCTGATTCATTATGAACTTAAAAATTTTGAGGTAATTGATTACATCTACAAATCAAACATCCGGTTCTTTAATAAAAGAAACAGGTTGTATAAATTAGAGGTAATGATTTTTGATTTTGTTAAACAAAAAATGTTAAAAGAAACTTCTCGAAAGAAATTAATTAAAGATTTTGCACTCCTTAAAAAAGAACTTCTCAAAATTACAGTTTCTCCGCAGGATAAAAAGGCTCTTCAATATTTTGATTACATTGCATGGGTTGACAGTAAAATTAAAAATGTTAGTTTGGCTGATGTCATTATGAAAAAACTTTACATTTAAACCAAAATGATGCACTTTGATTTGATTACAGACAATTACAGATAATTAAAAAAAGTCAACCGCAAAACAGCGGATGACTTTGGTTTTTTGTGATCTGGCTGGGATTACTTACAGTGATCCCTTTTGTGGTGGGCTACAATGCGTTCAAAGCGGTTTCACCGCTCATTTTATTTATTCTGAATTTTATAAAACTTTGTTTTAACGATTCATCCTAAATAAAAAAAGCTGCTTATCAGCAGCTTTGAACTTTTGTGATCTGGCTGGGATTCGAACCCAGGACCCCATCCTTAAAAGGGATGTGCTCTACCTGCTGAGCTACCAAATCAATCTCACTTTTTTTGAGGTTGCAAAGATAGCCTCATTATTCTAATTTCCAAAAATTAATTGGTTGGATTTTATAAAAAAGTAATTGTTGAGTTCACTCCGAAAAGTCGTAAAACTAAATTTAGCCACAGATTCACAGATTTTTTAAAAAAATTAAATCTGTGATAATCAGAGTAATCTGTGGCAACTTTTTTTAATTGCGCTTATTTCAAAAATAAAACTTACTATTGCTTTGTAATTTTCGTAAAATGAAAGACAAAGTTGTAATTGTAACCGGCGCAAGCTCTGGAATTGGCAAAGCTATTAGTGAAGAGTTCGGAAGTCGGGGAGCAAAAGTGGTGATGGCTGCCCGGAATTTTGAAAAACTGGATCAGTGCAGAAAGGAACTGGAAAAAAAGAACTATAATGTCTTCGCAATTCAGGCAGATGTGAGTAAAGAAGAAGAATGCAAAAAACTTATTGATGAAACTGTAAAAAAGTTCGGGACTATTGACATTCTTATTAACAATGCAGGTATTTCCATGCGTGCTCTTTTTGAAGATGTGGATTTAAATGTTATCAAACGAGTGATGGATGTCAATTTCTGGGGAACGGTTTTTTGTACAAAATATGCGTTGCCCTATTTATTGAAAAACAAAGGCAGTATTGTGGGAGTTTCATCTATTGCCGGATACAAAGGACTTCCGGGCAGAACAGGATATTCTGCTTCCAAGTTTGCCATACAGGGATTTCTTGAAACACTTAGAATAGAGAATCTAAAAAAAGGATTGCATGTATTAATTGCATGTCCCGGATTTACAGCATCGAACATACGCAACACCGCATTGGCTAAGGATGGAAGTGTGCAGGGAGAATCGCCTTTGGACGAGGCCAAACTGATGACTTCAGAAGAAGTGGCCCGGCGCATCGTAAACGCAGTCGTCAAACGCAAACACAGAATTATTATGACAACCCAGGGAAAGCTGATAGTTTTTCTGAATAAATTCTTTCCAAAAATGATGGACAGACTGGTATATAACCACATGGCAAAAGAACCCGATTCCCCTTTTAAATAGGCAACTTAATTCTGAATTCTGAATTCTGAATTCAAATTAAGCTCTCGGATGGTACTGCATAATAGTATCCCTTAAATATTCGCGGTCAAGATGCAGATAAATTTCTGTGGTTGTAATAGATTCATGCCCCAGCATTTCCTGAACAGCCCTTAAATCGGCGCCACCTTCAATTAAGTGAGTGGCAAAGGAATGACGGAATGTATGCGGACTGATTTTTTTGTTCAGCCCGATTTTTAAGGCAAGTCCTTTAATGATCATAAAAACCATATTTCGTGTAAGCTTGTTGCCCCTGCAGTTCAGAAAGAGAATATCTTCCGAACCCTTTTTAACACTCATAAGGTTACGAATATTTTCCAAGTAAATATTGATATGTTTAATTGCGAAGCTGCCAATAGGTACAATCCTTTCTTTATCGCCTTTTCCGATAATCTTTATAAATCCTTCTTTAAAATAAAGTTTCGAAATTCGCAGATTAATAAGTTCGGATACCCGAAGTCCGGAACCATAAAGGGTTTCGATCATGGCTTTGTTTCGTTCACCTTGGGGTTTGCTAAGGTCGATCGCTGCGATCAAGCTGTCGATCTCTTCCACACTAAGCGTGTCAGGCAGTTTACGACCCAGCTTGGGTGATTCCAGCAATTCCGCAGGATTAATTTTCATTAGATTTTCAAGAATAAGATATTTGTAAAATGCTTTGATCCCTGATATAACTCTTGCTTGTGTTCGTGCGCTCAAGCCCAGATCATTCACCCATTTTAGAAAGTCCTGTAGTTGATGAAGCTCAATTTTGTCTGGTGTTAGCCGCAATTGCTTATATTCAAGATATTGAGTGAGCTTTTCAATATCATGCAGATAAGCTTCCACCGAATTGTGCGAAAGCGATTTCTCTAATTGCAGAAACGCTTTAAAACCTTTTATGTAAGACTGCCAGAGCATTTTTTGTTTTTCAAAAGTAAAGGAAAATTCAAATAATGATGATGCAAACCTGATTTTTTTCATGATTATTAGTTTTTTATCAAAAAAATTTATAATTTTGCACCTCTTTAAAATAAAAAACTGCTAACATGGCAAAGAAAAATAAAGAAGCACGCGGACAGGTGATATTGGAATGCACCGAGCATAAAGCCAGCGGTAAACCCGGCACTTCCAGGTACATTACCACAAAGAACAAAAAAAATACTCCTGAACGCATGGAGTTGAAAAAATACAACCCGATTTTAAAAAAAATGACTGTTCACAAAGAAATTAAATAATTCTGAATTATGGCAAAGAAAGTTGTTGCAACCATGAAAACCTCTACCGGTAAGGATTTTTCCAAGGTCATACGCATGGTCAAATCGCCCAAAACAGGCGCTTATACCTTTAAGGAAGAGATTGTTCCTAACGACCAGATAAAAGACTTTTTCGCTAAAAAATAATTCTGGCTCTGTTTTGATATTTCGGCATTTTCTGAAATTAAAAAAGCCTTTTTCCGGTTGCGAAAAAGGCTTTTTATGTTTAAAATATACGTTACTGTTCGGGTATTGAGTTAATAGGTTGGGCAAAGGTTTGGTAAAAAGTCAAAAGTATATGGGGAAAAACCCAATAACCAAAGACCATCAACCAAACCAGCCGCTCAACCTTTCAACCTAAAACCTGATTTGGTTTGGTATAAAATGGAATATCAAAAATTCTCAGACAACCAGAACAGTAACAAAAATATACTCTGAAAAAATAAAACATGGGATTATTCAGCAAGGAAAAACCTGCCTGTCCGCCTGCCCCGATGTTATCGGGGGTAGGCAGGAAAGAAAGCCTTGATAAAGGACTTGCCAAAACCAAAGAGACCGTATTTTCTAAGATATCAAAAGCCATCATCGGAAAATCAAAGGTTGATGATGATGTTCTGGATAATCTGGAAGAGATTCTGATAGCTTCTGATGTTGGCGTTGAAACTACGCTGAGGATCATAGAACGAATAGAGAAACGTGTTGCATCTGATAAATACCTTGGTATTACTGAACTTAACATGATACTCCGCGAGGAAATTTCAGCTCTTTTAGAAGAAAACAATTCATTAAGCGCTAATACTTTCGACATCCCTGAAACCGAAGGGCCTTATGTTATAATGGTTGTGGGAGTGAATGGCGTTGGAAAAACAACCACTATCGGAAAACTTGCTTACCAGTTTAAAAAGTCCGGGAAATCGGTTCTTTTAGGTGCAGCCGATACTTTTCGTGCCGCAGCCGTTGAACAGATTACTATATGGGCGCAAAGAGTTGATGTCCCTATTGTTTCGCAGGGAATGGGCGCTGACCCTTCATCTGTTGCTTTTGATACACTTGCTTCTGCAAAAGCAAAAAATATTGATGTCGTAATTATTGATACTGCCGGTCGCCTTCATAATAAAGTGAATCTTATGAACGAGCTTTCCAAGATCAGGAAAGTAATGACAAAAGTTATCTCTGATGCTCCGCATGAAGTTATTCTTGTGCTGGATGCTTCTACAGGACAGAATGCATTTGAGCAGGCAAAGCAGTTTACCCTGGCTACAGAAGTTAGCGCATTGGCCATAACTAAACTTGACGGCACTGCTAAGGGTGGCGTTATAATTGGTATTTCTGATCAGTTCAAAATACCAGTGAAGTATATTGGCGTTGGAGAGAAAATAGAAGACATCCAGATATTTGACAAGAAAGAATTTGTTGATTCCCTTTTCAATCAATGATTTCCCCAAAAAATATTTTAAATGAATATCCGTATTTGTACCTAAAAATTAATTAAAATATGAAAATCAATTTATTTACCCCTACCCCTAAAGGGAGCAAATTGATTTTCTTCACACCCTTTAGGGACGGGGTAAATGAAGAAAATCAATTGAAGCAATTAGGCATATAAACGGATATTCATAATATTTTATTATCATTGAAAACCCGAAAACCTTCCCGGATCAAAGTAAATCTAATCACACTCGGATGTTCGAAAAACCTTGTGGATTCCGAAGTTTTGCTACGACAACTTGATTATGCAAAATTTGAAGTGTCACACAATTCTTCTTCTAAACGCCACGATATTGTTATCATTAATACATGTGGTTTTATCAACGATGCCAGGCAGGAATCGATAGAGACCATTCTTGATGTTATAAAAGCCAAAAGACAAAAGCAGGTTACAAAAGTAATTGTTATGGGTTGCCTGTCAGCAAGGTATTACGAAGATCTGAAAAAAGAAATACCTGAAGTAGATGCGTACTTTGGTGTTAATAAGTTTCATGAAATAATTGAATACCTTGGCAGAGAGTATAAAAATGAACTTATTGGCGAGCGATTGCTCACTACACCGTCGCACTACGCATATCTTAAAATATCCGAAGGTTGCAACCGTAAGTGCTCCTTCTGTGTAATTCCGCTTATCAGAGGAAAACATATATCCAGACCTGTTGAAGAAATTTTGAAAGAGGCATTATTGCTGGCGGAGAAAGGGGTGAAAGAACTGATACTTATTGCACAGGACCTTACGTATTATGGAATTGATTTATATCAAAAAAGAAAACTTGCATTTCTTCTTGAAAAGCTTTCTGAAATAGAAGGTATTAAATGGATCCGGCTGCAATATGCTTATCCTGCTTTATTTCCCATGGATGTTTTAAAAGTGATGAACGAACGCGGAAATATTTGCAAATACCTCGACATTCCTTTTCAGCACATTAACGACCGTTTGCTAAAGTCGATGGAAAGAGGCATCAGCAAGGACAAGACACTCAAACTTATCGAAACAATAAGGAAGAAAGTCCCATACATTTCACTCAGAACATCAATGATTGTGGGTTATCCGGGAGAAACAAAAAAAGAATTTCAGGAACTTTTAAATTTTGTTCGTCAGGTCAAATTTGATCGACTGGGGGTTTTTACATATTCGCATGAAGAAAATACAAAAGCTTTCGGGCTGAAAGATAAGCTTAGTTCAAAAATCAAACAACAGCGGGTTGACAAACTTATGCAGGTACAACAGGAAATTTCTTACGAAAGGAATGTTTCGCTGATAGGAACAAAATTAAACATAATCATTGACAGGAAAGAGGGCGACTACTATATAGGACGCACAGAATTTGATTCACCCGAAGTGGATAATGAAATACTTATCACTGCTGCAAAACACAAACTCCGGGTTGGAAATTTTTATACTGCAAAAGTAACAGATGCAGAGCCTTTTGATCTTTTTGGTGAGATCATTTGTTAGTTAGCATGTGCGTTTGGTTTTTTACATCATTTCATTAGTGATCCCGGCGGGATTCGAACCCACGACCCACAGCTTAGAAGGCTGTTGCTCTATCCAGCTGAGCTACGAGACCATAAAGCTTTCAGAATGTTGAATAAAATTTACCTAAGTACTAAATGATTTTATATACGCTGAAAACACTTGCAAAGATACAAGAAATATAAATTATAAAAAAAGAAAAAGGTCACCATTATCCGATGACCTTTTTCTTAAAAATTAGATTTAGCTTACTTTACAGCTTTTGCTAATTCAGAACCAGCTTTGAATTTAGCTACTTTTTTGGCAGCAATTTTAATTGTCTTGCCGGTTTGCGGATTGCGACCAATTCTTGCAGCCCTTTTAGCTATAGAGAAAGTTCCGAATCCTATTAAAGCAACCCTGTCACCTTTTTTCAGTGATTTGCTGATTGCGCTAATGGCTGCATGTAATGCTTTACCGGAATCTACTTTGCTTAATTTTGCTTCTTTAGCAATTGCATCTACTAATTGTGCTTTGTTCATTGTGATTGTTTTTTTAAGTGAATACTATTTTATAGCCGCAAAGATATAAAAAATAATTTACATATATACAATTATCAAAAGTTTAATAATTTAATAAAAATAGATTTGTTCATAAGTTTTTATTTAACAGGGTTGTTAATAAGTCTTTATAAAAAGGTATGTAAAAGGTGTACATTAAAATAAAAAAACCCTGATTATCAAGGCTTGTACACTATAATCTGTCGGGGTGGCAGGATTCGAACCTGCGACCTCCTGCTCCCAAAGCAGGCGCGATGAACCGGGCTACGCTACACCCCGAAATATTTCAATATTGATTGTGCAAAAATATATAAATTATAATATAATGGTATATTTATTTTGGAATAGTTAAGTTTAAGAAAGTGTAAGGTTGTTTACAAATGAAGATGTGCTAAAGCACTTGTAGTTTCAGCACTTTTGTAACACTATCATCTGAAATCCTGATAAAATAAATGCCTTTTTGCAGATCTCCGGTTGTGAATGGCAGGGAATGAAAACCCGCAGGGAATTCTTTATTGGCAATA
>JBBAAT010000145.1:0-7281 GCA_041658145.1 Bacteroidales bacterium
ATGTTCCGGGTTTCATCAGTTATCAGGAAAGAACTCCTGAATAAAATTCTTGATTATTACCAAATTCACCTGCATGGATTTAACAGTGTAAAGTCTGTTACCGTGCTTGAAGAAGTATTTACATAAACTGTTAAATATGCTGAAACGTATTTTTGAAAATATCAGGCGATTTCGCTACCTGCCGCAAATATTGTTATTACTGCTCGTAATATTAGGATATTGGCAAATAAGTTTCATGAAATATTCTCTTAAATGGGACATGATAGATTGTTATTACCCATGGCGTTACATGGTTGGCGAATGCCTGCATAACGGAATGCTTCCCTGGTGGAATCCTTATCAAACGCTGGGCTATCCGCTGCATGCCGATCCACAAAGCGGTGCATGGTATCCAATAGCATGGATTATCGGAGGGATTTGGGGATATGATATTTATTCGCTTGAATTTGAATTTCTTCTTCATATTTTCATTGCAGGCACAGGAATGTTCTTTCTTGGCAGAACGCTGAATCTTACGAAAGGCTCATCATTTCTGATTGCAGCAGCATATATGTTTTCGGGATTCATTGTTGGCAATGCGCAACATTTTACTTATATTATCAGTGCTGCATGGATACCTTACATCATTTCATATTATCTGAAATTTACAAATTCTCAGAAATATATCGATGCTTTGACGGCGGGATTTTTTATGTACCTGCTTGTTTCAGGCGGGTATCCTGCGTTTTCGGTGATCTTATGCTATTTCCTGTTACTCCTGTTCGTATATTTTTCAAGCGGAATAATAAAAAGAAAAGACTGGAATAATTTATTTCGATATGTAAAATTAAATTCAGTATTTCTATTGTCTGCATTGCTTTTCAGCGCAGTGGTTTTGGTATCGGTTACGGAAGTAACAGCATATATTACACGCGGTTCAAAACTTCCATTAGAATTGGCTTTATTCTGCCCGCTTTCACCGCAATGCCTTGTTTCATTTGTCCTGCCTTTTGCAGCAATAAAGGATATGACCTTTTTCAACACCGATCTTTCAATGACCAATATCTATTTTGGCTTAGTGCTATTTATATTTTTTATTTTTTCGGTTTTCATAAAAAAATCTTCCCTTGTAAAAGTTTTTTTCTGGTGGGGCATTTTCTGCCTATCTGCGGCATTGGGTGCATACCTTCCTGTACGAAAAATTTTATACGAATATTTTCCCATGATGGATTTCTTCCGTTTCCCCAGCCTTTTCAGGGTCTTTGCAATAATCAGCTTTTTGATACCGGCAGGATTTGCATTCGATAATTTTTTTAATTTTTCACAAAAGAAGAAAAATATTTTATTGTTCATTATTTTCCCGCTCCTGCTTTTCCTTTTCGTTGCAGTTGTTTACAGCAGGATGCAAGGCTATCTGACCATGTCAGGCTTTATCAAAAACGATTTATTCATTTTTTCCAAAAGTTCAACAATATGGCAGCACATTGCTTTTCAATCGGTTGCTCAGATTGTTTTTTTATTATTGATTATTCTGATTGTTCTGAAAATAAAAGACTCAATTTTGAAAAAAAGAATTTTTATAATCATTGCCTGTGCAGATTTAATTTTTGCATCATGGCTCAATGAGCCTTACACAACATACTCGCACATTTATACAACAAAAAGCGTGAAAGAACACAGCAACACTTTTCCGGAAGGCTTTCCATTGCCTTCTTCGTGCAATGTTGTGATGAATACCGACACTGGTCTTAGCAACGGCACGTTCTGGAAAAACATGAATATATTTCATAAAGAAATTGCATGGGACGGTTTTACTCCTTTTAAATTTAAAGGATATGAATACCTTTCCGATTCAATGCCCGGGTTATTTCGAAGTATGCTTACAAATCCTCCGGTATTTCTGACGGATCGCATATTCCCGGAAGACAGTATGAGAATGCATAATGAAACGAATACGTATTGCCACAAAAACATATATTTTTCAAAAGGGGATTTTGTTAAACTAAATGACTACGGTTTGTCAGAAAATAAAGGCGATACAGCGTTTATAACTTCTTTCAGCCCGGTTGATATTAAAATACATGTTTCGTGCAAAAAGCCGCAGTTGCTGGCATTATTGCAGAATTATTATCCAGGATGGACAATTACAATAAATGATAAAAACTCACAGATTCTGCAATACAACAAAGGATTTATGAGTGTTCAAATTCCAAAGGGAGAAAGTGTTGTTGAATTTCGCTATTTTAATACGCTTGTGAAATGTGGTTTTTTTGTTTCTGCTTTTTCGTTATCGCTTTTTTTGGTGATATTGCTTTTGTGTTTTATCAAAAGAGATCATTTGATACCAAACCGATAACAAGAATGTTAATTTAACCAATTAAAATATGGTTTTTTCTTATTTTTCTTTCAATCAAATTATTCCTTTAATACCAAGCATAATCATATTAGCATTAGCTGTTGTTTTTTTCAGAAAAAACAAAATAAAATTAAGCCTTGTGCTGCTATTTTTTGGAGCTTTTGGTTTAGGTTGTTTTATAGCATTGCTTGACCCGTATTTACACATTTGGGATGAATCGTATCATGCACTGGTTGCAAAAAATTTGATGGATAATCCATTTTATCCGGTGTTATATAAAATTCCGGTGTTGAATTATGACTACACGCTCTGGACAGATAATTATATCTGGTTGCATAAACAACCTTTGTTTTTATGGCAGATAGCCCTTAGCATGAAAATATTTGGCATAAATGAATTTAGCGTGCGCCTGCCAAGTGTGATAATGCATGCAATAATTCCAATTTTCATTTACCGTATAGGAAAAATTTCACTTAACAATAAAATTGGGTTTTATGGAGCATTGTTTTTTTCTTTATCATATTTCCCATTGGAATTGATATCGGGAGTATATTTCACAGATCATAATGATATTGCTTTCCTTTTTTATGTTACCGCCAGTTTTTGGGCTTGGTTTGAGTATACTTATACTAAGAAAAGTTTCTGGCTTATATTAATTGGACTTTTTGCAGGTTGCGCTGTTCTTATAAAATGGCTGATGGGCTTATTGGTTTTTATTTGCTGGGCATTTACTTTTTTTTCGGAAAGACAGAAAATGCTGCAATGGCGGACATATACCCCTTTTATAAAAAGTGTTTTAATTTCCATGTTTGTTTTTATTCCATGGCAAATTTATATTTTATGCAGGTTCCCTGTTGAAAGCAAATATGAATTTCCTATTATTTCAAGTCGTCTTTTTAAAGTACTTGACGGGCATGGAGGGAATTTCTGGTATCATTTTGAAGCAACACGAATACTTTATGGCTCCGGACTTTTAGTTTCGTTTTTATTAATTTTTTCTTTAGTGGTTTTATTCAAAAAATTAAATTCAATTAATTACAGGATATTTATTATTAGCGCAATATTATTTGTCTATCTGCTTTATTCCATTGCTGCAACAAAATCATTAGCATATTGTATTATTGTTTCTCCTTTGATTTATTTGGGCTTTTCAGCTCTTTTTATAACTGCAATAAATTATTTTGAAAAGAAACATTTTAAAAACATTGTTAAAAATAGTTTCTTTTATGTTTTACTTTCATTAATTTGCTTTTTTATAATAGATATGAAAGATATACAAATAAATCATACTATGTATAAGCCTTCAGAAAATGAAGATAGAATAAAAAAACTTGCTGAAAAATCGCTGATAAATAATTTAGATAATATTCTTCCCGATAAAAAATATATAATTTTTAATACAAACTTTGCACAAGGTGGAAATATTCCTTTTATGTTTTATACAGATTATATTGCATATCGTTGTATCCCGTCAAAAGAACAATGTGAAGAAGTAATCAGAAAAGGGTATAAGATAGCCATACTTGATTTCAACAACCTTCCTGATTATATTATTTATGATGAAAACATTATAAAAATCCCCATTACACAATAGAGAAAATCGGAAGTAAAAAAAATCATAAAAAGCATTAATTCTTTTTTAAAGTTTTTCATATTTAGTAATTTTAAATAAAAAGATATTTCCTATCAAAAATATTATATTTAAGTATACACCAGATAGCTCGAAATCCGTCTTTCCAGTTTATCTTCTTCCCTTCTTTGTAAGTTCTGCCATAATACGAAATACCGACTTCATAAATTCTTATTCCTTTTATCTTGGCTATTTTTTGAGTTACTTCCGGTTCAAAGCCAAAACGTTTTTCTTTAAGTTTAATATTTTTTATTATTTCCGATTTAAAAAGCTTATAGCATGTTTCCATGTCAGTAAGATTCAAGTTTGAAAAAATATTACTAAGAAATGTAAGAAACTTATTGCCTATGGTATGCCAGAAGAACAAAACTCTGTGTGGATTTCCACCTATAAAGCGCGAACCATAAACTATATCAGCAAATCCATCAAGCATGGGTTGTAAAAGAATGTTATATTCATTTGGGTCATATTCCAAATCGGCATCCTGAATAATAATAAAATCGCCTGTTGAAGCAGCAATACCCGTATGTATGGACGCTCCTTTGCCTTTATTTACATCATGTTTATAATACTTAATATCTGTATCAGGATTGTTACTGATATATTTTAAAACAGATTCTTCCGTATTATCCTTTGAATAATCGTTAACGATGATAATTTCTTTTTCAATTCCATGATGCAATACAACATCTTTTACTTTATTAAGTATCCTTTGAATGGTTGATCCTTCATTAAATGCAGGGATTATTATTGATAACTTCATAAATTTAGTCATTAGTTTTTAATGAAATTAGTAGTATTGACGTGGTATGCCGTAATTGTCAAATCATCAAAATACGCAGGCTTTCCGGTATTGTTAAATGCATATATCCTTAATTCTTTATTATTCAATTTTTCAGGAACAACTATATCAATTACAATTTCGCCCCAGCTGTTATTTTCATTTACTGTTTTATTTTCAAAAACATAAAAGTCGTCGCCATTGCGAGCCGATACCACTAGCTGTGCATCCTTGTTATTGTTATAGCGCCATATGCCTACCCTGTAATGCTCGCCTGTTCTAACCTGACCGATAATATAAGTCATTCCGTATTTTTTTTCTCCTGTTAATTTCGAAGAATATTTACCTGAAAATGCTTTCTCCGAACTTTGTGTAATACCATCTTTGAATGACTGTTCACGAGTACCGACAAAATGAATACCATCTGAATTCAGCGAATCGGCATTGCATACTATGCTTACTGAATCGGCAACAACCCTTGAGGGATTGTGTGAAATATCATAAATGTTCTCATGCGTGCTTTCGTTCGAGAAAATTTTAGTCACCTTCGTGTCACCCATTCTTCTCACGTTGTACATCACATATCTCAGCACATCGTTTTCAATGATTGAATCGCCCACGTATATGCGAATGTTATTATGCTTTTTCAAAATGTCAATGTATGAAATCGGATCATTATTCCAGTTATGAAAAAGTTCATCCCATCCATTATAAAAATAAGTGTTCGGATAAATTTCATTTAAAGCTTCCACATAACGTGGTTTCATAATTTCGCCCCCCCAGTAAATCCCAAAGTATAATGAATATTGCTGGTAAGGACAGCCGTAATAAGTAGGAACGATCACAAGAGGTTTATCAGTAGGATTCTGTTGAATAAAATTGTACGTTTTATAAAGAGCTTTTTTTCTTTCAATATTAACAGGATGATATTCTTGGATTTTTTTACAATCCAAATATAAAATCAAAAATATCAGAATAAGGAAAATGGAATTTTTGTAATGAATTTTTATATTTTTTAAATAAATTGAAATAACCGTGTACATCCCTATAATCATTAGCAGAAGCGCAGGAGTAAGATAATGATATTTGAATTGTTTTGCCACCAGTAAAACCTGAAACAGCATGGATACCGCTATTCCTAAAAGAACTCTGTAAAATTTCTCGTCTTTAATTTTAGCTTTAATATATGGGATGTGATAAACAAGGCATGCAACAACAGTCGAAAAAAACACAATCGCAAATAAAGGTTGTTCGAGCGAGAAGGTTTCTTTTAATGCGTTTATATATGCACTTTTATCAACGATGTTAGCTGCTCCGGAACCATACATGCCGCTATGTATAAATAAATTTTTGAGCCATTCCTTGAAATATTCATGCCTGTAATAAATAACAGGCATAATAAAAATGATAAATGATATGAAAGAAAATACACAATAAAATGCTTTTTTCCAGAAGCCCTTAAATATGAAAAGAGGAACAAAAAAAACAGGAAAAAAAGTAATTTTAACTGCAACAGAAAATCCGGTAACTATTGCAAATCCCAATAAATACCTATTGATTAATTTCTCCGTACCTGATTCACGCTGCAAATATTTGATTATTAAAATTCCCATCAGAATAAAACTCAGTATGACCATATTTTCGGGGTTTATTCTAAACACCAGTGTCAGAACCAAGAACGATGCAAAAGGTGTAAGTTGAAGGAAAATACTTTGAATAATGCTTTTGGAAAATTTATTTGCAATACGACCCAGAAAAAACAATGCGATGCTGTTAATTGAAAACATGGCAATATTTATTGCATTTGTATAAAGCGCGGAATTCTGCATTACATCATTCAGTAAAGGCCCGTTGCCACGAAATAAATGCACTATACGAATGACTAATGCCGCCAAAAGCTGAATGGGGGTTCCGGGATGGTCGACATGCCATACTTTAAGTGTGAATTGCGAAATATTCAACCCGTTAAAAAGATAGCAATATTCCGGGTCAACCGAATACATAAAATAATAAGCATGCTCCGAATGAAAGAAAAATCCAATATACAGATAAAGTGCAGGAACCAGAAGCAGCAGTGTAAAAATTGTGATTTTTTGTAATAGCGAATTTTTCATATTAAAATGTATTATAAAATTCTAAATAAATTTTATTTTTCTCAAAGCAAAAAACAACATTCGAAGCAGTATTATTCCATGTTTCCAGCGACTGATGTTTGTCGAACCATACGTGCGTTCCCTATACCTTATCGGAATTTCAACTATTTTCAATGCAAGTTTTGTTGCCCCGAATATCAGGTCAAAATCGCCAAATGGATCAAACTCACCAAAATATTTCCGGTTTTCAATAAGCTTCCGGTAATTTTTTCTTGAAATTACTTTAGTGCCGCATAATGTATCCTTAAACCGCTGCCCGATTGTAAATGAAAAGCTCTGTGCAAAAAATTTATTTCCAATGACATTAAAGAAGCGCATGGCTCTCTTTTCCATGGGGTAAACCAACCTGCTTCCGTTAATAAATTCACCTTTGTTACCTTTT
>JBBAAT010000146.1:0-7256 GCA_041658145.1 Bacteroidales bacterium
CTTGCGAAATACGATACAAGCGGAAATGTGCTCTGGGCAAAAAGTGCTGGTGGAATTTTTAATGATGAGGCGTGTTCCGTTGCGGTGGATGCTTCAGGGAATATTTATGTGGCAGGATTGTTTAGTAGCCCCACCCTTACCTTTGACTCCACTACTTTGACGAATGTGGGTAACAATGATATTTTGCTTGTAAAATACGATACCAGTGGAAATGTGCTCTGGGCAAAAAGCGCAGGAGGAAGTAGTTCTGATTTTGCGAATTCCGTTGCGGTGGATACTTCAGGGAATACTTATGTGGCAGGACTTTTTTTTAGTTCCACCCTCAGCTTTGGCTCTACTACTTTGACGAATGCGGGTGGTATAGATATATTTCTTGCGAAATACGATGCTAATGGAAATGTACTATGGGCAAAAAGCGCAGGGGGAGTGGATTATGATGATGCGTATTCCGTTGCGGCGGATGCTTCAGGGAATATTTATGTGGCAGGAGTGTTTAGTAGCCCCACCCTCAGCTTTGGCTCCACTACTTTGACGAATGCTGGTGGTTATGATATATTTCTTACGAAATACGATGCAGGTGGAAATGTGCTCTGGGCAAAAAGCGCAGGAGGAACGGGTAATGATTTGGCGTATTCCGTTGCTGTGGATACTTCAGGGAATATTTATGTGGCAGGATATTTTCGAAGTCCCACCATCGCCTTTGGCATCACTACTTTGACGAATGCGGGCTCTCGTGATATTTTTCTTGCGAAATACGATGCCGCAGGAAATGTGTTTTGGGCAAAAAGCGCGGGCGGAACGGATTATGATGAGGCGAATTCCGTTGCGGTGAATGCTTCAGGGAATATTTATGTGGCAGGAGTGTTTCGTAGTCCCACCATCACCTTTGGCTCCACTACTTTGACGAATGCGAGTTTGGATGATATATTTCTTGCGAAATTAGGCAGCGATACGATTACGAAAATAAATGAGTTGAGTAATTCATTAAATATTTCTGTTTTTCCCAATCCTGCAACAAATAACATAATAATAGAAAGCCCGCATCAAGCAGTAATTGAAATTTCAAACATACAAGGGCAGCTAATAAAAACCCTCGCGGCAAATAGCAATAAAACAAGTGTTGATGTTTCAGCATTTCCAAGCGGGATGTATTTTGTAAAAGTTAAGGCGGAAAAAGGAATTGCAGTGAAAAAGTTTGTGAAGGAATGATGAATTAAGAATTCAGAGTGCAGAATGCAGAATGAAAAATTTTACATTTGCTATTTTACATCATCAATTTTCAATAAATAAATTTTCCTTCCAAAAAAATGCGGAATGTAGAATAATGAATATCCCTGCCTGCGTGACGCAGTCGGGCAGGCAATATAGAACTGAAAACAGGCTTCCTGACCTTAACCCTAACCTATTTAATTTCCCACGTGTCCCCGCTATTCAGTAGGTCGTCCACACATTTTATTGGCGAAGTTGCTTTAGCTTTTTTGATTTGCTCTTCAACCATGTCGTCATAAGTAGAAAACATAGCGGACCTGATCACACCAAGAGCAACAGGATATAAAGGAGGTTCCATTTTAGCAAGCATCAGGTGTATCCCGGGATCCTGACCGTATTGATCGTGAATAAGAATATCATCCACGGAAACACCGTTAACGCCCAATTGAACTACCTCGAGTTTCGTGCCTTTCAGTCTTATGCCTTTATCCTTGTTTTTCCCAAATATCATGTGTTCGCCATTTTTCAGTATCAATTGCATATCGTCTCTTACATCTTTTGCTGTGATATTATCATAAACACCATCGGCATATATTACACAGTTCTGAAGTATTTCAACAACTGAAGTGCCATCGTGTTTTGCTGCTTCAAACATAACCTCTGTCATCAGTTTAGGATTAGTATCTACTACTCTGGCAAAGAAAGTGCCTTGAGCGCCTAAAACGAGTTCCCCTGTGTTAAAAGGATGTTCGATGGTTCCCTGCGGAGAAGTTTTTGTTACAGTACCCATTTTAGTGGTAGGTGAATACTGTCCCTTTGTAAGAGCGTATATCTGGTTATTAAAAAGCATTATATTCAAATCTACATTTCTGCGAATAATATGAATAAAGTGATTTCCTCCTATAGCCATAGAATCGCCGTCGCCGGTGGCAACCCAAACGCTTAAATGAGGATTGGCTACTTTAACGCCTGTGGCAATTGCATTTGCCCTGCCATGAATTCCGTGAAATCCATAAGTGTTCACATAATATGGAAACCTGGATGAGCAGCCTATACCGGAAATAAACATGAAATTTTCTTTTTTGTAGCCAATTTTAGGAAAAACATTAGCTACTGAAGACAAAATAGCATGAGCGCCACAACCAGGACACCATTTTACCATTTGGTCGCTTACAAAATCTTCTTTCGACAGCGGTAATCTTGATCTTTCAACGGTTAAATTTTCTTCCATAGCTTATTTCTCCTCTAATAATTTGTTAAACTGTTCTTTGAGTTCGGTTACCATAAATGGCAATCCTTGAATTTTATTATATTGGTGATACTGAAATTCAGGAAAGTTAATTTTTAAGTATTTCACAAATTGCCCGAGATTCAACTCACATACAATGACTTTATCGAAATTACTCAGGATTTGTTTTGTATTTTTTGGCAATGGGCATATATTTCTGAAATGAGCCAGGCTCACCTTTTTCCCTTCAGCCTGCATTTCGGTAACAGCAGTATAAACCGAGCCGTAACTTCCGCCCCAGCTCACCACCAAAAGATCGCCTTTTTCATCACCTGTCAGTTTTTGCTCCGGAATAAAATCAGCTATTTTCTCCACCTTCTTTTCACGAAGTTCGCACATTAGCTGGTGATTAAGCGGATCCATGGAAACATCTCCAAAAATATTTTCTTTTTCCAGACCTCCTATCCTGTGACGTAATCCTTCTGTGCCAGGCAATGCCCATTTTCTTACAAGCGTTTCAGCATTTCTTTTGTAAGGTTTATAATCAGGATCATTTGGCTTTGCGATAGGAGGATTGATCGGAGGCAGATCACTCACTTTTGGGATTTTAAATATTTCCGAACCTTGTCCGATGTACCCATCTGTAAGGCATATAGCGGGAGTCATGTGTTCCATGGAAAGTTTTGCCGACTCATAAGCAGCATAGAAACAATCTGCCGGGCTTAATGCTGCAATAATAATTACGGGGCCTTCACCGTTTCGTCCGTACAGAGCTTGCAGAAGATCCGATTGTTCCGATTTTGTCGGCAAACCTGTTGATGGTCCGCCACGTTGCACATCAACGATTACAAGTGGCAGTTCAGTAATTACTGCAAGTCCTATAGCTTCCGATTTTAATGAAAGACCGGGTCCTGAAGTCGAAGTGCAAGCCATTGCACCGGTATAACTGGCGCCTATTGCAGAACAAATTCCCGCAATCTCATCCTCAGCCTGAAATACTTTTGCCCCCAGTGATTTATGAAGAGCCAGTTCCATCAGAATTTCCGTTGCAGGCGTGATAGGATAAGAACCGAGGAAAAGAGGCCTGCCGGATTTTTCTGCAGCAGCCAGTAATCCCCATGCCGCAGCAACATTTCCTGTGATATTCCTGTATTTTCCTTTTTCAGCTTTTTGAAAAGCAGGGACATTGAATGTAGAATGAATAGCTTCAATGGTTTCAGCATAGTTGTATCCGGCTCTCAATAATGCTTTATTAATAGAGATCAACTGTGGTTTCTTTTTAAATTTTTTCTCAAAAAATTCATCCGTGGTTTTAAAATCACGATTGAAAAGGTAATAAGCTATTCCCATTGCAAACATGTTTCTTGCCTTATTGGCGGTCTTCTGGTCTCCTCCTATGCCTTTCACAGTTTCCCATGTAAGCGAACTGACAGGAGCTTTGATAAGGTTGTAATCCTTCAGACTGCCATCCTCAAGCGGGTTTTGCTTGTATCCTGCTTTTTCGATGCCCTTTTCGTCAAACGAATCAGCATCAACAAGAATAGTGGCCCCTTTTTTTGCCCATTTAAGATTTGATTTAAGCGAAGCCGGGTTCATGGCTATCAACAGGTCGGCAAGGTCGCCCGAAGAAAAGATTTTCTTGTTGCTTATCCTGGCCTGAAAACCGGAAACACCTGCAATGGTGTTATGTGGAGCCCGAATCTCGGCAGGATAGTCAGGGAAGGTTGCAATTTCATTTCCAAATAATGCAGCAGCATCAGCAAACAAATTGCCAATAAGCTGCATCCCATCGCCCGAATCTCCTGCAAAACGAACTACCGCATCTTCCAACTCAATTACTTTATGTTTTGTTTCGTTCATATTTTGACATTTTTGATTTATTTCTACTTTTTATTTTTTTAAATTTCGGTGCAAAGTTATTTTTTAAATAAATAACATGATAACTTTTTTTTTAATATTTTACTACATATTTGCCTGTTCCGTCATACGGGCTATCGCCCCACAGG
The DNA here is from genome assembly GCA_041658145.1 of Bacteroidales bacterium. GTDB lineage: Bacteria > Bacteroidota > Bacteroidia > Bacteroidales > CG2-30-32-10 > JBBAAT01. The sequence goes on from JBBAAT010000146.1 coordinate 4,444, forward strand.
CAAAAGAGTTTAAATTTTTGTCGATACTTTTTTGAAAATATATTTGGTTTTAAGAAAATGGTATTGTAATTTTGTCAAAAATCACCAAGTTAAATTTGACAAGGTAAAAAATGGAAAGATTTGGAGAATACATAAGAAGATTAAGAACTGAAAACGGGTTAAATCAAACACAACTTGCTGCAAAGATAGGACTTGACAGTGGCGGACTAAGTAAAATTGAAACAGGGAAAAAAGATTTGAAGGAACGTAAACTGGCTCTTTTGGCTAAAATTTTCGGCATAAGTATAGAAGAAATCAAAAAACAATATTTTAGTGAAAAATTTGCTGAAGATTGTTATAAATACAAGTGCCCTGATACCGTATTTGAACTTGCAGAGCAAAAAGTGAAATACATTAAAAATGTAAAAGCAAAACAAGGTAAATTAAATTTTAAGGAGCGGTAAATTATGGCAAATGAAAGAATTACGGAAAATATTGTAAGAGAACATTTTAATAATGATCTCTTAATGAATAGTGATGAGATTATAACTATAAAAGAGCAAAAAGACGATAAATACAGTTATTTATTTGATAATGCTTCAAAAAATGAAAAAGGCAATAAAGGATATCCTGAATTTATAATATCATTTAAACGTTACTCTAACTTTCTGATTATAGTCGAATGTAAGGGCAGTGTAAATTATCACAAGTCTATAGATGGACAAAAACCAAAAGATTATGCAGTTGATGGTATTTTGCATTATATGAACTCGATTATTAAGAAAAATAAAGAATTATCTATATTAGGCATAGCAGTTTCAGGGACTAATAAAGAAGAATTGAAAGTTTCAAATTTTTTATACAAAAACGAGAAATTAACTGAATTGCAAGATAAAGAGTTATTATCGTTCAATTCTTATTTCAAACTTTATGATTTGCAAAGTTTTTCACTAGACTTACAAAACTTAAAAATCATTGAAAAAGCTATTGAATATAATAATTTATTAGAAATATACTCAATTCCCACAACTGAAAGAGCGACCTTTGTAAGTGCAATTTTATTAGCACTAAATAACGATGCTTTTCGTGATGGTTATAAAAATTATAATAGCGTAAAAGAATTAACAAATTACATTATTCAATCGTGTGAAAATTATCTTACAGGAAAAGTTGATGAAGAAAGAAGAAAATCTATTTTAAGAGAATATAAAACTATACAAAATCATAAAATTACAAATTCTGAAGTTTTACAAAATAAACAAACAAAGAAAACAGAACCTAATACACTATTAAAAACTTTTATTGATAACATTAAAACTAACATTTATCCATTGGTTAATTATGACAGCAAAGGATTTGATATACTAGGAAAATTTTATTCAGAGTTTATAAAATATGCAGGTTCTGATGCTAAAACAGGTTTGGTTTTAACGCCATCTCATATTACTGATTTATTTTGTGATTTAGTTTATTTAAACAAAGATGATATTGTGTATGATTGCTGCTGTGGAACAGGAGGATTTCTTGTTTCAGCAATGAAAAGAATGATACTATTGGCTGGAAATAATCAAGAAAAAATCAATATAATAAAATCATCACAATTAATAGGAACTGAAGTTAGAACAGATATGTTTGCTTATGCTTGTTCAAATATGATGATGAGAGGAGATGGGAAATCAAATGTTTATAATGTTGATTGTTTTAATGCAGAACATAAAGCTTTAGTAAAATCTTTTAAACCAACAGTTGCAATGTTAAATCCACCTTATTCTGTTGGTGCAGATGGGCAATTAGATTTTATTTTAAACGCTCTAGAAAGTTTAGAAAAAAGCGGTAGATGTATAGCGATTGTTCAGATGAGTTGTGCATTAACTAAAGATAATAATGTTATTGAAAAACATCGCCAACTATTAGAAAAACACACATTGGAAGCTGTTATTTCAACTCCCAATGATTTGTTTTATCCTTCTGCTGGTGTTGCTACGTGCATAATGGTTTTTCGTGCTTATGAGCCCCATAATAGTCCAACTTGGTTTGGCTATTGGAAAGATGATGGATTTAAAAAAGATAAAAGAAAAGGAAGAATTAATTTAGGTGGGTATAAAAATAAATATGATTTACTAATAACCAATTATAAACATTATGAAAAAATAGGTTTTTCAGTTATTAAAAAAATTGACTATAATGATGAATGGTGTTGTGAATCATATATGGATATTGATTTTTCAAATATTGCAGAAAATGAGTTTATTAATACCATGCGAGAATATCTGAGCATTTTATTTTCATTCGGAAAATTGCAAAATATCACTAACGAATCTTTTCTAAATATAAAAATTTTATTAAACAATAATTTTGGAAGATTCAAACTTATTTATGATGAAGAAGCTAGAACTGGACTTTTTAATGTAGAGAAAGGTGAAAGGCTAAATCAGGATAAACGAATAGATGGTGAAATACCATTGCTCACTTCAACATCTCTTTATAATGGAGTATCTAACTTTATTGATAAAGAAACATTTATCGGAACAAAAAAAATATTTTCAGATAAAATAACTATTGATATGCTTTGCAATGTGTTTTATCATGGTTATGAATATTTTAGTGATGATAATGTTCACACTTTAATTTTTAAAGAGGATGATAAAAATATTTATGTAAAAATGTTTATTACAACATTACTAAAAAAACTTAAAATAAAATATGCTTATGGTAGGCAAGTTAGGGTTAAACGCTTGAATGAAGAATATATTTATTTACCAATAGATAAAGATGGAACACCTGACTGGGAATTTATGGAAAATTACATAAAATCTTTACCTTATTCAAAATCA
>JBBAAT010000147.1:0-7250 GCA_041658145.1 Bacteroidales bacterium
AAAATCATTTATTTCTTGAAGGGTTTCCTGAAACTGTACCTACCCCTGTTAACCTGACAATTCCAACACTTTCAAATGCAAAACTGAATATGCTGGTTAAATTAGACAGTATCCATTTTGAGGATGCAGGACAGGTGTTTTCACTTTCAACAGCATCAACAAACCGCAATATGCTTGATCAGGACGGAAATATACTGATCCTTCGCACGAGTAACTATGCAAGCTTCAGAGGGAATTTACTTCCTGCAGGGATTGGTTCTGTAACCGGTATTCTTAGTATTTATAATGGTGATTTTCAGTTTTTCATCAGAGACCTGAATGATTTATATGGTTTTACTCCATAATAGTATGTGCTTTTTGGTGCATGCCATTTTCAGTGAAACATGACATTAGGCAAATTAATATATAATAAAACGGATAAATAATATGAATAAATTCAGTAAAATTTTTGCTATTCTTTTCATTTTTTCAGGGATGCTATGCCTGAACAGTTGTGTTAAAGAAAAATTTGATCCTCCCGCATTTGTTACTCCGCATGTTAACTTTTCTTCAAACACAACGCTTGCAGCGCTTCAACAATATTATGCCGATTCGATACCTTTTGTAGATGGTTTTCAATTTGGAATCATTGATGATGATTTGATCGTGGAAGGTATTATTGTTGCCACAGACGAGTCGGGAAACTTTTACAAACAGCTTATTATTGAAGATGCTACGGCAGGACTTCAGATCCAGATTGATCAGACCAACCTATATAATTCATACAGGCTTGGACAGCGGATATTTGTTAAATGCAAAGGTTTATATCTTGGTGATTATGGCGGCAACATGCAGTTAGGGTATAATAACAACGGCGTTATCGGGCGTATTCCCTATATATATATCAAAGATCATGTGTTCCCTGAAGGTCTGCCCGGAACCGTTCCCGCCCCAATTGTTGTGGCAATACAGGCAGTGCCTTTATTGGATGCAAATCTGAATATGCTGGTTAAAATAGACAGTGTTCATTTTTCGGACGCCGGACAAACATTTTCAACGGCTACTTCAAGCACAAATCACAATATTGTTGATGCTAATTTAGTTACGCTTGCCTTACGTACAAGCAACTATGCGAGTTTTGCCGGTAACCGGATTCCTTATGGAACCGGTTCTGTAACAGGGGTTCTTAGTATTTTCAACGGCGATTACCAGTTTTTCATCAGAGACCTGAATGATTTACAAGGCTTTGATAATATACCGCCTCTGTGTGACGAAGGATTTGCTACAGCAGGTTCTTTAGGGACTTTTACACAATACAGCGTTACGGGCGCTCAGATATGGGCTCAGTCGTCGTTTGGCAGTGATTATTTTGCTAAAATGAGCGGATATTCAAATGGATATTATGCAAATGAAGACTGGCTTATCTCACCTTCTATGAACTTTGATAATTATACAGGTGAGACATTAAAATTTTTCACTATGATGAATTATGGAACTGCCAGCGATGGCTCACTCAAATTATATTACTCTTCCGATTATTCATCAGGCGCTCCATCTACAGCCACATGGACTGAAGTAACAGGATTAACTTTATCCGGCGGTTCGTGGGATCATGTTTCTTCAGGAAACATTGATCTTTCAAGTATCACCGGAAGTAATGTTCATATCGCTTTCAAATATACATGTACTACCAGCAACGTGGCAACATGGGAAGTTGGCGGCATTACGGTAAATTGAAAATCGGAAAGAGCGTTATCTACACAGCGCCTTCACCGGTTCCAATCCCTGGTATGTGCCTTCCTGTATGGCTTTCAGCACAGCGCCACCGCCTGTAAAAATGTAATACTTAGGATTGTCGAGAGCAACAATATACAATCCTGGCAACAGGCGTTTTAATTCCTGCATAGTGTCGCCGCCACCATAAAGCTTAATAGCCTCAAGGTTTTCATCAATCAGTTGATCAAGAGCAATAGTGCCTTCGTTAAAGTAAGGAGTATATCCCATTACGGCATTTATAAAAACTGTTTTTGCTTTATGAAATACATCGAGTACTGATTTTTCAAGGAAGGATTCTTTAGCAACATCCAGAACATAATTGAGTTTTGTTCCTGTTTTAATTTCGCGAATGTCAAGCCTTCTGTATTGCCCATCAAACCTGCCTTCCATTGTGTCGGATTCAATTATATAAGGAAGTTCGACCATTTTACCCGGATATTTTTTTGCAAACTCTACAAAAGCTTTGGCGTGTTCCAAGTCTTCTGCTTCAATTCCTTTAATCTCAAAACCATATTTTGCACACAGATAGGCGTTGTAAATAACACCGCCGAGCACAAGCTGATCGGCAACTTTAAGAAGTGCATTTAAGGAATCTATCTTGGTATCGAATTTTGCACCTGCAACCACAGCAACAAAGGGCCTTTCGGGTTTGTATATCCTGTCCAGGTTCTGAAGCTCTTTTTGCATCAGAAAACCGGCATAAGAAGGTAAATATTTTGTCACGGAAACAGTTGATGCATGTGGCTGCCAGGAACCGAAAGCATCATTTACAAAAATATCGGCAAGCCCTGCAAGTTGATAAGCAAAGCGTTCGCCCTCTTCGCCTTTGGCTTCTTCGCCTGCAAACCAGCGTGTATTGGGAAGATATATGCAATCAATTTTATTCTCTTTCAACTCTTTTATTGTATGGTTAATAGATGTTCCAATATCTAAGTACCCTTTTGATTCATATTGATGAAAGTCGGGGACACCAATGGTGATATGTAATTTGCTCTGGAGATAATCTACAATAGGCTGCACCGAAGTATCTTCATTTATATTTATAGTACCGGTTTTTTTGTCTTTGGGCCTTCCAACATGCGTCATAAGAATGAGCTTGCCTCCCTTGGCAATAATGTAAAACAGTGTTCCCAGAGTGGCGTCAATCCTGTATGGATCATGAATAAGTCCTTTTTTTACCACGTTATGATCCACTCTTACAAGCACAATCTTTCCTTTAAGATCGGCGTCCTGTAATAATTTAAAGTTTAATTTATCCATATCATTTTTATTTTTTAATAGTAGTGTTTATGTTAAACCTAAATTCTCGCATTGAGATTATTCACAAATTATTTAATTTTAAACGTGTTCATGAAATCGCTTTGCTAAGTTGCTTCAGCCTCCTACGTCGGCTTCGCAATGACGTCATTGCGAGGAGGTACGACGAAGCAATCTTTGCGTTATTTGTTTATTAACTTAACAGGAGTTAATGTTTTTGGTTTGTTCTGCTTATTAGGTTCTGCGGGCTGTTTGAGAGATGTAAACGCACCGTACACCCAACCTTCCTTGCCCTTGCGTTTTACTTTATACCAATAATCGGTAACATCGTTTACGGTTTCTTTATTTCCTTTTTCAATCACTTCGCAGGTATCTCCTGTTTGAAATTGCCTTATACGTATAGCTTCCAGATTCGGCGCCACACGTAAATTTACGTTCGTTCCCTGAATTACTAATAATTTAGGAACTATTGCTTCGGCTTTTTTGATGGAATCGGCTACGATTTTAGCTGAGTCGAGCGAGTCGTTAGATGTTTTGTTTTTTCCGTCTTTTCCGCTGTTTGAGCAAGCAGCAAAGATGAATGCAATTATTAAAATTGCCAGATAGTAAAAAAAGAATGTTTGTTTTTTCATAGTTTACATTTTGGGTTATTTATGTGTTTATAATTCATTATTTTGGGTAAATATTATTTTGATCCAGACAAATCGGAACAAGTTGTGCCGGGAAAAAATTAATCACTAATCATTTAGGCGTTTTCAGTATTATAACCCTGAAAGAGTTTAAATACGCTAACGTAGGGCAACGCCCTACGAATAAATTGAACGATGTTTTGTGCTAAATACAATATGTACGTACATTTTAGCAAGTGATTGAGACATAGCTTTTATTATTATTACGCCCTTTCAGGGCTTTGATTCCATATCTTATTTTTTTTTATAGAATGCTCGCCCGAACGACGTCGGTCGGGCAGGGTTAATGCCGATCGACAATATGTTTAGTCCAACCTTTTTGAACTACTTGTCTGCCCTGCTTAACGAGTTCAATTATTTTCTTCTCTAATTCAGCGCTGATTTTTTCCATTTGTATTTCAATTATGTTCCAAAATTTTAATTTCTTCTTCGGTCAATCCCCAAATTCTATTATAAAACCAATCATAATTTTTATCAACGAACATTCTTTCGTATGAAGTTGTTTTTTTGTTTTTTTTCATTTTTTTAAGAATTGCATAAAGGTTCTCATAGTTGGAAAAATTCTTCAATGCGGTATTAACCTGGTCTTTCCACAAATCTACCAACTCGATATGTTTATTAATTTTATTTTGAACGGCAAATTCATATATCTTCTCCATACGTTGTAATAATTGCTTCATTTGCCTTTCGGTTTTATTTTGGCACAACCATTCAACATACTTACTTTTATTGAGAATGCAATCGTTTATTTTTTCCTGTATTTCAATATCAGTTTTAATATTCATTTTTCTGATTATCACATTTTGCTTAGTTTATCAGTCCCGTCAGGGATTTAATATTTATAAAAAAACAGCAACGTACCCTCATAAGTCCCGTAGGGACGATATATTATTCAATATCTTTTAAAATATATCTTTCATCGTAAACAACATTGAATTTTTTCAATAAATCAATATATTCTTCCCTGAATGTTCTTTTTTTATGGTGTTGTTCCTGGTTCATAATGTATTTCACAACATTATCTATATGGGAATGAGAATATGAAAATGCTCCATAACCCTCCTGCCATCTGAATTTTCCTTTTACAAGATTTTTGTTATTAATCCAACCCGAAGAGGATCCTTTAATATCCTGAAGCAAATCAGGTATTAGCTGATGGGGTTTATAACCTACAAAAACATGAAGATGGTTAGACGTTCCATTTATTGCAATTAGTTTATGTTTGTTGTTTTGCACAATCCCCGTTATATATTTGTATAGTTCATCTTTCCAATCGGATTGAATGAGCGACACTCTGTTTTGAACTGCAAATACAAATTGAATATACATTTGGGTGAATGTGTTAGCCATAATTTGTTATTTTTTGTTGGTTATTAATATTTCGTCCCTACGGGACTTTGATTATCGGACTTTCTCTGTTTTTTTATAAATATTTTGTCCCTACGGGACAGAGAGTTTGAATTTTATTTCCTCCACAATTTTTATTATTTGCTTCACGAAATTGAAATGGTATTCTTATACATTTCCAGTATATGCCAAACAAGGAATGCAATGAAACCTATAATAAATAAACGGTCTTGCCACTTTGAAAAACTACTTGCCCTTTCTACATTTGATTCCATTGCTTGTTTTATTCCTTTTGTTGCAGCTTCAATTTTTTGTGGATGTGTTCTAATATCTGGGTCCCTTCCTTGAATAATATCAAGGTAAACATTGTTTGCATAAAGTGTGCTGATTATATAACTGATAAATTTTAATCCGCAATAAATACTTGTTCCCCAAGATAAAACAGCTATCCCAAGTGGAATTTGTACCCATTTTAATGGTAAGCCAATTGTTTTATGAACAGAAAAACCAATTGCCGCAACACATAAAGCAATAATGTAATAAGTATATTTTTCTTGCTGTTGTCTGAATTGTTTTTGTATTTCTTTTTGTTCTTCCATTATTTCCCCTCCACAATTTTAATTTCATCTTTTTTTATTCCGTATAATTCATAAACCAACTTATTTATCTCATCCTCACAATAATCAATACGGGTTTGCAATTGCTCAATATTGCTTTGAAGTTTTGTTGTTTGCTTTTCTAAATTGAGTTTTAGAAGAAGGTCAACGAGTTTTACGATTTCATCGTGTTTAATTTTTTCTGTTTGGTTTTCTACGTCGCAAACTAAAACAGGAAATTTATCAAGGTCAACTTTTTTTAATTGAGGTGTACTGTCTTTGTTAGTTACAAGTCTATTAATGTAAACGAACTGAAACAATTTCGAATTAATAAGAGCAGTAAAGTATTTAAGAGAATTTTTTGATTTGTTGTTAAAGATAAAATAAAGTGATTGTTCGGGATAAATCCCGCTTTCATCATAAGTTGCAATAATTGGATAACCCGTTTTACGAAGTAAAACCTTTTCTTTTGCTCCAAGTTTTTTTTGATCGGTTGTTCTCCCTGTGATGTTCTCTTTCTTAAACTCAAAATAATATGGAGTAACATTTGAAAATTTCTGAATGCTTCTGCCTCTGATAACTTTTATCTGTTTTTGATTTTTCCTGATATCTGTTATTTCTGTCGATTTACCACCAAAACCTGATGTTGTTTCAGCAATATCGCCAAGTGGTTTACATTTCTTTGATGAAAATATTTTATTTAAAATTTTTGAGGCGTTGTCGCTGCTCTCGTATAAAAACTGATATTCGGGGTCATGTAAATATTCTTTATTTGTTTTTGTTTGAGTTTCTTTGCCAAATTCACCAACATTTATTTTATATGTGTCTTCGGATTTTTTTTTGTTAGAAAATCTGAAAATTAAAGTATCAGTTACAATGCCAGGAAACGGCGCTTTGTATAAAAGTTCTTCAACTTGATAATGTTGCAATATTTTTTTACGAAGAGATACAAATTGATTGTTGAAGCCCAAACGGTCAGGAACAATGAAAGAAAAAAGTCCATTAGAATTAATTAGCTCCAAACCTTTATGAACAAAGTATTCGTATAAGTTAGGCATATATGTATTTCCCTGATATTTGCTGATTAAATATTGCTGTGCTTGTGGATTTAAAATGTCGTTCCCGAATTTGCCATTTAATGAAACCCAAGGCGGATTCCCAATAACCACATCAAAACCTCCATTATAATAATCACTATCAGGCTCGCCAAAAGCAGATAATTTATTTTCTAATTCCGAAGCGTACTCCATTGCTTTTTGGGCATGTTCTTTTGCTTTGCCTGCAATAGCTTTTAAATCATCTTCTTTCTTTGCTATTTTCCTGTTAAACACCTCTGGAAATGCCTTTTCCCAATCGAAAGGTTTAATTTTTTTATCAACTTCAAATAAATTATCTTTAAGATAATCCGTGCTGATTAAGCTATTCCCGCATTTAATATTGTTTTCGAGCGATGGCAACACCCTTTCGTGAAACATGGTAAATTGATTAGCAATGCTTGCATTGGTTTCGCCTTCCATACATTTAAGCAGCAAACTTAGTTTGGTTACTTCCACTGCGTTTACATCAATATCAACTCCGTAAATGTTGTTTAATAAAATGCGTTTCT
>JBBAAT010000148.1:0-7248 GCA_041658145.1 Bacteroidales bacterium
TCCAACTGAAGAAATTAGGAGACAACAATCCTGCAAATACCGCGCTGATCAAAGCAAGTATTGACCAGAAAATATTTCAATTAAAACCGGTTCCCTTCAACCTTGCAATTGATTTTAAAAAGAACCGGAAATATCTGAAATACGCGGTACTTCCTGTTCTCTTGGTTGTGTTGCTCCTTTTTACGGCTCCAGGTATTTTAACAGATCCAACGAACAGGCTTATTCATCATGGTACTTTTTATGAAAAAGAAGCCCCGTTTCAGTTTGTTGTGATTAACAATAAATTAGAGGCAATTCAGCAGGAAGATTTCTTGCTCTCGGTAAAAATAACCGGCAACGAAATACCCGATAATATTTATCTGGAAGTTGACGGCAATCGTTATCAGTTTATCAAAGATAATACGGTCAATTTTCATTATAATTTCAAAAATTTACAGAAGAATACGGGATTCCAGCTTTTTGCCGAAGGGTTTTATTCAAAAGAATATGAGATCAGCGTTCTTCCCAAGCCGATAATACTCAACTTTGATGTATCGTTAACATATCCTTCTTACATCAAAAAAACGAATGAATCATTTCTGAATACAGGAGACCTGGTTGTGCCCGAAGGTACTGAAATAAAGTGGCATTTTATTACTAAGGATACTCGTGATATTATGCTGAGATTTAAGGATAATGCAGTTAAAACCGATAATAAACGGGGAAACAGTTTTTCGTATTCTTCAATTGTTAAGAACAGCCAGAACTATTCTATCATTCCCGGCAATGAATATATCGCCATTAAAGATTCGCTTGTATATGCAATAAATGTTATTCCTGATGTATATCCTGTCATTAAAGTTCTTGAATATAAGGATTCGGTTTACGAAAATCACAGGTATTTCAAGGGGATGATTAAAGATGATTATGGATTTAATGGCCTTATCTTTAATTATAGAAAACTGAACAGCGAAGACTCATTGATCACAAAAAAATCGGAGATCAAAACTATAACTATTAACAATTCGGTAACTCAGCAGGAATTTTTCTATTATTTCGATTTTAATACAATTGTTACCGAACCCGGTGATGAGTACGAATATTATTTTGAAGTGTGGGATAACGATGGTGTAAATGGGAGTAAAGCAACACGTTCGCAAAAACTGATCTTTAAGCTTCCTTCACTAAAGGAACTGGAAGAAAAAACTGAAGAATCGAATGAAAAAATCAAAAACGATCTGACTCAATCCCTTGTAGAAGCTAAGCAACTACAGAAGGAAATAGAAGATTTTAATAAAAAACTCGTGGATAAAAAAACGCTTTCATGGCAGGAAAAGAAGCAAATGCATGACCTTCTCGATAAACAATTAAATCTTCAAAATAAAATAGATCTTATTCAAAAAGAGAACTTTGAAAAAACAACCCGTGAGAACCAGTATCAGAAAGAAAATGAAGAAATACTGAAAAAGCAGGAAGAATTAAATAAGCTTTTCAATGAACTGATGACCGACGAAATGAAAGAACTCTTTAAGAAAATCCAGGATATGTTAGATAAGCTTGACAAAAATAAAGTAGCGGAGATGCTTGATAAAATGAAGTTATCGAACAAAGATCTGGAAAAACAACTCGACAGGAGTCTGGAGCTTTTTAAACAACTTGAATTTGATAAGAAATTATCTGAAACTATTGAAAAACTTGAAAAATTATCTGAAAAGCAGAATGATCTTTCAAAAGAAACTGAAAAAACAAAACCGGAAAACAATAAAAAGTTGGAAACTAAGCAGGAAGAACTTAATAAAGAATTCGAAGATATAAAGAAAGACCTTGATGATGTGGAAAAAATGAATCAGGAGCTTGAAGAACCGAATAGGCTTGACAGCACAGAAAAAGAGCAAAACAGTATTCAGCAGGAAATGAATAATAGTTTGAATAACCTGAACAACCAAAAAAACAAAAAAGCATCTCAATCGCAGAAAAACGCATCTGATCAAATGAAAGACCTTTCTCAGAAATTGTCGGAAATGCAGCAGGAAATGCAGCAGGAAAGCGCAGCAGAAGATATAAACACACTGAGAGATATATTGGAAAACCTTATAAAAGCCTCATTTGACCAGGAAGATCTGATAAGTGATTTAGCTGATATAAAAACTACCGACCCGAAGTATGTTACAGCTATTCAGAATCAGAAAAAGCTGAAAGATGACTTGCAAATGATTGAAGATTCTTTATTCGCTTTAAGTAAACGGCAGGTTCAGATCGAATCGTTTGTAAACAAAGAAATAAGCGAGATAAATGATAATGTTGATAAAGCAATAACTTCTTTAAATGCCAGGAATATCAGCGAAGGAAAATCGAAACAGCAACTGGCAATGACTTCTATTAACAATCTTGCTTTAATGCTATCGGAAACCTTGAATGCTATGCAACAGCAGATGTCGCAAAAGGGTTCCGGAAAATGTTCCAAGCCCGGAAGCTGTAATAAACCCGGAAGCGGAAAACTTTCTTTTAAATCGATGAAACAACTACAAGAGCAATTGAACAAAGAGATGCAACAACTTAAAGACGGGACGAACCCCAATGGACGAGCAGGGCAAAAATCGATGAGCGAACAATTAGCTAAATTGGCAGCACAACAGGAAGTTATTAGAAAGCAGTTACAGGAACTTATGGAACAATTGAAAAGAGAAGGCCAGACCAACACCGGCGAACTGAATGAATTACAGAACAAAATGGAAGAAACAGAAACCGATCTTGTAAATAAGATCATTTCTGACGAGACAATTAAACGGCAAAAAGAAATTTTAACAAGGCTTCTCGAATCTGAAAAGGCAGAAAAAGAAAGGGAGTTGGATGAAAAAAGAGAATCAACCGAAGCAAAAAATGAGATTTATAGTAACCCTGGGAAGTTTTTTGAGTATAAGAGTATAAAAATTAAGGAAGTTGAATTGTTAAAAACAGTTCCTCCTTCATTAAAACCATTTTACAAAAATAAAGTTAATGAATATTTTTATAATTTTGCGGAGTAGGAGTTTTTATGATTTCAGAAAATAATATACAATTGATTTTGCCGTCTAAACCTGAAAATATACATCAGGTAGAGAAATTTATTGAAGATATCTGTGATGAGTATAATATCAATAATACATATTTCGGAAATATCTTAGTAGCATTAACTGAGGCTGTTGAAAATGCGATGAAGCATGGAAACGGCAACAATCCTGAAAAAAATGTACAGATTATATTCTCTTTAAAACCAACAGGGCTTTCATTTTTGGTGAAAGATGAAGGCGAAGGTTTTGACATCAGCCTGATCCCTGATCCGACAGACCTCAATACCGACCCAAAAGAATTAAAAGGACGCGGAATATTCCTTATCCGGACGCTTGCAGATGAAATTTATTATACAGATAATGGAAAAAACCTGGAAATAATATTTAAAATATCAAGCATTAATAACGAAATAGCTGTTGACAGGATCAATCGGCTTAAAAAATACTCGGCAGGGACAAAAAAAATTACATCCTCTCAAAATAAAAATAAACTTTCTTCATAAAAGACAAATTTTGTAACTGTTCAGGTATTGAGTTGATGGGTTGGGCAACTGGTTTGGTTTAATGTCAAAAGGTAATAGTCATGGAAGAGATAAAAAAAAATACGAAGTTTTTAGGATTTGCTCGCCTCGCTGCGAAGCGGGGACGTTTACCGAAATTCACCGAACAAAAAACGCTATCAACCAATCCCGAAACTTCGGGATAAACTTAACCGGAATGTTAATAGTTGAAGGGTTGGGCAACTGGTTTGCCTGCCTTGTCGGCAGACAGGGTAAAAAGTCAAAAGTATATAGGGAAAAACCCAATAACCAAAGACCATCAACCAAACCAGCCGCTCAACCTTTCAACCTAAAACCTGATTTGGTTTGGTATAATTATGGAATATCAGAAATTCTCAGACAACCTGAACAGTAATCAAATTTTTTATTAATACCCCGGATGGATCGATGCATTCTGCCATAAGTTATTATTCTGAAAATAGTACATTCCGTTTAAAGAACAAGAGACTTATTAACGCATGGATAACAGAAGTTATCAGGCGTGAAGGAAAATTTCCCAAAGATATTTCTTTTATTTTCTGTGATGATTGCTATTTGTCCGGGCTGAATGAAACCTATCTGAAACATAAAAACCTCACCGATATTATTACATTCGATTATTGCGAAGGTAAATTTATTTCGGGAGAAATATATATCAGTATTGACAGGGTAAAAGAAAACGCAATTAAATTCAAAAAAACTTCTGACAACGAGCTGTGTAGAGTAATGATACACGGAATATTACATTTGGTGGGCTATTCAGACAAAATACGATCGAATAAGCTTAATATGAGGGCGAAAGAGGATGAGTGCCTTTTGCTTTTATTTCAAAATATTCCACGTGAAACATATTAATCATGTTGAAGAAGTATAATATTATAGTTGTAGGAGCAGGACATGCAGGTTGTGAAGCGGCAGCAGCAGCGGCAAAATCAGGCTCATCTGTTCTGCTGATCACGATGAACATGATGACTATTGCCCAGATGTCATGCAACCCTGCAATGGGAGGAATAGCAAAAGGCCAGATTGTGCGCGAAATAGATGCACTGGGAGGATTGTCGGGAATCATTACAGACAGGACAATGATACAGTTCAGAATGTTGAACAAATCAAAAGGTCCTGCTATGTGGAGTCCAAGAGCACAAAACGACAGAATGTTGTTTTCTCTGGAATGGCGAAAAACACTTGAGAATATTCCAAACATCGATTTTTGGCAGGACATGGTTACTTCTGTTATCATTGATAAGGAAACGGTAAAAGGTGTGAGAACAATATTAGGATTAGAAATTAAATCAGATGCAGTTATTTTAACCAACGGAACATTTCTCAATGGTATAATACATATAGGAGAAAAAAGCTTTCAGGGTGGAAGATATGGCGAAATATCATCAATGGGTATTACGGAATCTCTTATAAAAATCGGATTTACATCCGGAAGAATGAAAACCGGCACACCCGTTCGTGTTGATGGCCGGTCGTTGAATTTTAATAAAATGCAGGAGCAGAAAGGTGACGATGCCCCGGGCAAATTTTCTTTTACAAATACCCCCGCTTTAAAGGAACAAAAAAGTTGTTACCTGACGTATACAAATAATAAAGTTCACGAAATTCTGAGAACAGGATTTGATAAGTCGCCTTTGTTTGTTGGAAGAATTAAAGGAACAGGTCCAAGGTATTGCCCTTCCATTGAAGATAAAATAGAGCGCTTTTCTGATAAAACAAGGCATCAGCTTTTTGTTGAACCCGAAGGCAGGAACACGGTTGAATATTATGTAAATGGTTTTTCTTCGTCATTGCCGCAAGAGATACAATATAAAGCTTTGAAAAAAGTGCCGGGTTTCGAAAAAGCAAAAATTTTCCGGCCAGGATATGCTATTGAATATGATTATTTTCATCCTACACAATTGACTCATTCATTAGAAACAAAACTTATAAAACATTTATATTTTGCCGGTCAGATCAATGGTACTACCGGATATGAAGAGGCTGCATGCCAGGGATTGATGGCAGGAATCAATGCTCATCGAAAAATAAACGACGAGCAGGAGTTTATACTTAAAAGATCGGAAGCATATATAGGTGTTCTGATAGATGACCTTGTAACAAAAGGAACGACGGAACCATACAGGATGTTTACTTCGCGTGCTGAATTCAGGATGTTGCTGCGACAAGACAATGCCGATATAAGATTAACCCCAAAAGGATTTAAAATCGGTTTAGTTGAAAGAAACAGAGTGGAAGCATTAAACTTCAAAGAAAAAGCAGTAAATGAAATCATTGGATTTTTAAAAACACGGAATGTTGAACCGGATGAAATTAATGAATTACTTGTTAATGCGGAAACACCCATTATAAATCAAAAAATAAAAATCGGGAATCTCCTGATGAGGCCGCAAGTAAACATTAAAGACCTGCAAAATTCATCTGCCGTATTTAATAATTTTCTTAATGAGTTAAAACTTGATGGAAGGTACGAAGAGGTTTTAGAAGAAACAGAGATATTATTTAAGTATGAAGGCTATATTGAAAAAGAAAAAGAAATTGCTCATAAAATGAATAGGCTGGAGGATTTGACCTTGCCTGAAAAATTTGATTATAATAAATTAAAATCATTATCAAGTGAAGCCAGGGAAAAATTGTCAAAGATTAAACCGGCCACATTGGGGCAGGCTTCAAGAATAAGCGGAGTGTCGCCGGCCGATATTTCGGTCCTTTTGGTTTATTTGGGTCGTTAAAATGTTTCACGTGAAACGATTTAATTAAAGTCTGTTAAAGTCGTCATTGCGAATCCCGCATGTGCGGGATGAAGCAATCTCACTCACGGTGCGATAATAAGATTGCTTCGGGCGAAAAGCCCTCGCAATGACGGTCGGTCGTGCCTCCCTGCCTGCCGAAAGGCAAGCTCGCAATGACGTTTTGTATTGACTTTATGGACAACACTAATTAAAGAATGGAAGAAATTAAACAATGTAATATTTGCGGAAATGCCGAATTTTCGGTATATATTGAATGCAGGGATCATTTCCTGACGCAGGAATTGTTTACTATTGTACGGTGTAAAAAATGTGGATTCCTGTTTGTTAACCCCCTGCCTGAAAAAGATAAATTACATTCTTATTATGATTCTCCGGAATATATTTCCCATTCAGGAACAAGCAATGGACTGATTAATTCAATTTATAAAAAAGCGAGAAACTATACCCATAAAAAGAAATTTAGAATTATTTCAAAGTATGCAAAGGGCAAAACCATATTGGATGTTGGATGCGGCAGCGGTGAATTATTAAAGCTTTTTAAGCATCACAACTGGGAAACCCTTGGTATCGAACCAAATTCTAAAGTCCGTGAGTTTGCTAAACTAAGTTATGAGCTGGAAATATTGGAGGAGGCACAAATTGGAAATATACCCGAAAAGTCAATTGATGTGATTACTTTATGGCATGTTTTGGAGCATGTTTCAGGTTTGAATGAAAGAATGCAGGAATTAAAGAGAATTTTAAAAAATGATGGCGTTCTTATTATAGCGGTACCGAATTGTATATCTTATGATGCCGTTTATTATGGTAAATATTGGGCGGCTTATGATGTCCCAAGGCATCTGTACCATTTTACACCCAACACAATAAAACAATTATTAAATAAATTTAATTTTTCAATTACCAATATACTGCCGATGAAAT
>JBBAAT010000149.1:0-7230 GCA_041658145.1 Bacteroidales bacterium
AAAGAAGGATCTCTTCCGGCTTATGATGCTTCAAGCGACGATGAATTTCTGATTCCTTATACGTATGCTGAAATTATGACAAAGCTTACCTCAGAAGATTCTGTGGAGGTTACTGATTCTCTTCCTCCTTATAATACTCATTGGGAAAATATTATACATGAATTTTATCCGGGATCAGTAAAACAGTTTAGAATAAAGGAAGACTGGTTCTTTGACAAACAACGTTCTGTAATGGATGTACGAATTCTTGGCATTTGTCCTATTCTTCAACAATACGAAGAAGATGGGACTACTTTCAAAGGGGTAAAACCTTTATTTTGGATATATTTTCCTGAAGCAAGGCCGGTATTAGCCCAGGCTGAAGTATTCAACCGCGTTAATGATGCTGAAAAAAGATCTTATGATGACATTTTCTTTAAACGCTTGTTCGGAAGTTACATCTATAAAGAATCTAATGTTTATGACCGCAAGATCATGGAATATTCCAGAGGCATGGACGCATTGCTTGAATCAGAAAGAATCAAGGATGAAATTTTTATCAAAGAACATGACCTTTGGGAATATTAACAGAAAATATTATAATATGCTCCTCAGCAGTGAGGAGTTTTTTTTTGAAAAAAATTTGCATTTAGCAAAACATATACATACTTTTATTCCATCCAAAACATGATCAAATGAAACGAACGTTTATAAAATTTGCATGTTTTTTTTTACCGGCTTTTTTTTCTCATGTGGCAAATGCGCAATTCTCAACCGGAATAGGTCCAAGAATAGGGATTTCCCTCGGATTCACAGTCCTTCAGAACTTTAATCCTAAGGCAAGGGGCGCTGCTGATTTTATTATTGTAAATCAATATAAAGGATGGGTGTTTACAGGCTTGTATGAAGTTCATTCAAAAAGCCATAATATACATATTGAATTAGCTAATTTTGGTTTTTTCTGGGGTGCAGGAGGACATGTCGGTTTATATAAAGGTATAAATTATAATCAAAGTGATAAAAACAAAGTCCAAACTGTAGGAGTAGATGTCATTGCCGGAGTAGAATGGAAACTGCCACACGTACCTTTACTATTAAGCCTTGATGTTAAGCCATACGTTGATATAAATTATCGCGATCAGCCTGATTTTATAGATGCAGCAATTGCATTGAAATATTTATTCTATGTCAAGGGTCACAGACCTAAATTTTAAAGATCAGCCTGATTTTCTGGATGCAGCAATTGCATTGAAATTATTGTTCTAAAATCAAGTTGTTAGTTAATCTGCATTATTATAAAACTCACCGATGTCCCTCCGTATTACTGAAACATCTATAGAATATCTTAAAGGCGTTGGCCCCCAGAGAGCCGAAATGCTGAAAAAGGAATTAGGTGTTTTCACCTTTGGCGACCTTGTAATTTATTATCCTTTTCGTTATATCGACAGAAGCAAATTCTACCGGGTGATAGAAATCAATAGCGACCTTGCTTATGTTCAATTGAAAGGATATATTGACACCATTGAGTTGATTGGAGGAAAACGAATCATCAGAATGACCGCACAGTTCAGAGATGAAACAGGATCGATTGAATTAGTCTGGTTCAATGGCTTTAAATGGTTGAAAGATAAATTCAAACCCGGCCAGCAATATGTCATTTTTGGTAAGCCCTCCTATTTTAACGGGAAATATAATATTACTCACCCTGAAGTAGAGTTGCCCGCTGATGAAAACGCTCCTATTGTCTCGAATCTGCAAGCATTTTATAGCTCTTCTGAAAAACTCAAATCGAGAGGGCTTGACAGCAAAGGGATCAGCAAGCTTTTAAAAACGCTTCTACCAAACCTGCAAGGCAAGATCAGCGAAACACTTTCTGCTGAAATTTGCCATAATTTAAAATTAATACCGCGCGAAGAAGCGCTTTTACAAATTCATTTTCCTGGCTGTCCCGAAATGCTTCAGAAAGCGCAACTGCGTCTGAAATTCGAAGAATTGTTCTTTGTACAGTTGAAATTATTAAAATTAAAACTTATACGCATATCTAAATTCAATGGGCATAATTTCTCTACTGTTGGTGAATATTTTAATAATTTCTATTATAATCACCTCCCTTTTCCTCTTACATACGCCCAAAAAAAAGTTATTAAAGAAATTCGTGCTGATCTTGGCTCCGGAAAACAAATGAACAGGCTTTTGCAAGGTGACGTGGGCAGCGGCAAAACAATTGTTGCGTTAATGTGCATGCTTATTGCAATTGATAGCGGATACCAGGCATGTATGATGGCGCCGACCGAGATTCTGGCCTATCAGCATTTTGCAAGCATTTCAAAATTGCTCAATGGATTAGATATCGGCATTCAGCTGCTTACCGGCAGCACCAAAGCGACTCAGAGAAGAAAGATTCACGAACAATTAGAAAATGGAGAACTGCCAATACTTATTGGCACTCATGCGCTCATTGAAGAAAAAGTTCAGTTTAAAAATCTTGGTTTTGTGGTGGTTGATGAACAACATCGTTTTGGTGTTGAGCAACGCGCAAAACTTTGGACGAAAAATACCACTCCGCCCCATGTTTTGGTAATGACCGCCACTCCTATTCCACGAACATTAGCCATGACACTTTACGGAGACCTTGATGTTTCAGTTATAGACGAATTGCCTCCCGGAAGGAAACCGGTAAAGACGCTCCATTCTTATGATTCAGACAGGTTGCGGGTTTTCGGTTTTATGAGAAAACAAATAAAGGAAGGAAGACAGGTATATGTGGTTTATCCACTCATCAACGAATCGGAATCGCTCGATCTTAAATACCTGATGGATGGATACGACAGTATTGTCAGGGAGTTCCCGCTGCCTCAGTTTGCTGTAAGCATCGTTCACGGTCAGATGAAAACAGCTGATAAGGAATTCGAGATGCAGCGTTTTATAAAAAGCGAAACCAATATTATGGTTGCAACAACAGTTATCGAAGTGGGTGTTGATATTCCCAACGCATCAGTAATGGTAATTGAAAATGCAGAACGTTTCGGGCTTTCGCAATTGCATCAGTTAAGAGGACGCGTTGGAAGAGGCGCCGAGCAATCGTTTTGCATACTGATGACAAATCACAAACTTACTTCTGATGCAAGGAAAAGGATAGCTACCATGGTAAAAACCACAGATGGTTTTGAAATAGCTGAAATTGATTTGCGTCTTCGTGGACCTGGCGATATAGAAGGTACGCAGCAAAGCGGTATTCTCGATCTTAAAATTGCAGATATTGTGCGCGATGAAAAACTTCTGCATTACGCACGCAAGGTGGTAATTGAAATTCTTGAAAAAGATCCGGGACTTGAAAAACCCGATAATTACCCTATTGCACAACGTCTGCGAGAGCTAAACATAGAAAAAAACAACTGGAGCAGGATCAGTTAGAATTTTCTGAGTAATTTTGAATAAATTTATTTCAGATGAAAATATCGTACAACTGGTTAAAACAATATACAGATATTGATATTGATCCCGTAAAACTTTCGGAAGTACTTACCAATTGCGGACTTGAAGTTGAAGATTTAGAAGAGTTCGATTCCATTAAAGGAGGGCTGAAAGCTTGTGTGAACGGCGAAGTAAAAACAAAGGAAAAACATCCTGATTGGATATTTGAGATAGGGCTTACGCCGAACCGCGCTGATGCCATGTCGCATATAGGTGTTGCACGTGATATTGCTGCTGCTTTAACATCCTTAACAAACAAAGAGTATCACTTAAATAAGCCATCGGTCGGGCAATTCAGAGTCGACAACACCGATTTGAAGATTGATGTAGTAATTGAAGACACAAAAGCATGTCCGAGATATACGGGAGTTACACTGAAAAATGTGCAAGTTTCTGAATCCCCTGTATGGTTGCAAAATCGCTTGAAATCAATAGGTCTAAGGACTATCAACAATATTGTGGATATTGCCAGCTATGTCCTTTTTGAAACAGGGCAGCCTCTTCATGTATTTGATGCTGATAAGATTTCAGGCAATAAAATTCTTGTAAAAAAACTTCCTCATGCTACAAAGTTCGTTACGCTTGACGAAACCGAACGCTCTCTAACATCTGATGATCTTATGATCTGCAACGAAAGTGAAGGTATGTGCATCGCCGGAGTATTCGGAGGAACCAAATCTGGCGTTACGGAAAGCACAAAAAATATTTTTATTGAAAGCGCTTATTTTGATCCGGTGCATATTCGTAAAACATCAAAATATCATGGGCTAAAGACTGATGCTTCTTTCCGTTTCGAAAGAGGTGTGGATCCTGATATGGTAGTTTTTGCCCTGAAACGGGCGGCTTTGCTGATAAAAGAAATTGCAGGAGGAATAATTTCTTCAGATATTGTTGATATATATCCTTCGCCGATGCAGAATTTCAAAGTAAATATCGCTTATTCCAATGTGGACAAATTGATTGGAAAAGTAATTGACAGAGGTGTTATAAAAAAAATTCTTATATCCCTTGGCATCGAAATTATTTCTGAAAATCATACAGGGCTTGATCTTTCCATACCTCCTTTTAAAGTGGATGTGCAAAGAGAAGCGGACGTGATCGAAGAAATTCTGCGTATTTACGGGTACAACAATATTGAAGAGCCACAACAATTTCGCCTGCCTGCCCTGCCTCGTCGGCAGGCGGGCGGCAAGGCAGGGATTTCACCGTCAAATGCACCTATTCCTGATAAAGAAAAAATTCAAAACATTATTTCTGATTATCTGAGCGATAATGGTTTTTCAGAGATCCTGAATAACTCTTTAACAAACTCTTCTTATCTTGAAGGATTACATTCATTTCATCCTGAAAATGATGTTAAGATTCTGAACCCGCTCAGCAATGAACTCGCTGTTATGCGTAAAACCCTGCTTTTCGGTGGGCTGGAGTCAATTCTGTATAACCACAACAGGAAAAATTTCAACCTGAAATTTTATGAATTTGGGAAAGCTTATAAATATATAAAAAAAACCGGATCAATCGGAGCGCTTGAAAATTTTGAAGAAAAAGAACAATTAGCTTTATTCATTAGCGGCGCTGTTTCATCCGAAAGCTGGTACACCGGGAAGGAAAGTCCTGCAAACTTTTACTTTCTGAAAGCATACATAAATAATATTTTCAAAAGAACAGGGATAGATGTAAAATTATTTTCTCTAAAAGAAATAAACAACGAAATTTTTAGTGAAGGACTTGAATATAATTTGAACGGCTTTCCAATTGCTACATTCGGCAAGTTAGCAAAATCAATTCTGAAAAATTTCGATATTAAACAGGATGTATTTTATGCCTCGTTGGAATGGGAAAAACTTATTGCACTTACTGCCGGTAATTCCGTTCTTTTTAAAGATATTCCGAAATTTCCGGAAGTACGCAGAGACCTTGCCTTACTTATCGACAAAAAGATAAAATTTTCCGAAATCGAAGAACTTGCTTACATTACCGAACCAAAATTGCTGAAACAAGTAAATCTGTTTGATGTGTATTCCGGCGAAAAGTTCAGTGAAAATAAAAAATCTTATGCAGTTAGTTTTATATTGCAGGATGATGAAAAAACGCTGACTGATGCTGAGATTGAGCGTATAATGAATAAGTTGATTCGTGCCTATACTGAAAAATTAGAAGCTGTAATAAGGTAGTGTTATGTTAAACCTAAATTCTCGCATTGAGATTATTCACAAATTATTTTATTTTAAAGGTGTTCATGAGTCGCTTTGTTACTCGCTTTCGCTCGTGAGGTCGCTTCGCTTAGTTCGCTAAGTTGCTTCAGCCTCCTGCGTCGGCTTCGCAATGACGTCATTGCGAGGAGGTACGACGAAGCAATCTTTGCGTCATCTGTTTATTAACTTAACAGTAGTTTTATTTTTTTATTTCCCTTATGATCATAAGCAATAGTATATATAGTCAGGTTTTCCAGATTGCAACAGTGATTCTTATTATCATAGTCGTTGTGTTGATGGCTCGTTATTTATTTCTTTCCATTAAAGAAAAATCATATCATCCTTCTCAGTGGGCATATATGCTGAAAAAGAAAAAGATTTCAGAAACGCTTATTCAGCTTGAAAAAAATTATGATGACAAAATAAGATTTTATAATTTCTGGTTTCAGGTTGAGCGATTGAAAAAAGAAAATGTGAAAGGCTCTTTTGCGGAGTTAGGCGTTTATAAAGGCGAGACAGCAAAGATTATCCACGAGATGGACAAATCGCGGAAGTTCCATCTTTTCGACACATTTGAGGGATTTAAAAAAGACGATCTGAAACCCGAAACAGGGGAAGCATCCACATATTCCACAAAGAATTTTGCCGACACAAATGAGAAGAAAGTGCTTAGTTATATTAATGGGAATGATAATATTATAATACATAAAGGTCATTTCCCTGAAACAACCAAGGGTCTTGCAAACGAAAGATACGCACTTGTAAATATTGACGCAGACCTTTACAATCCTATAAAAGAAGGGTGCCGATATTTTTACCCACGTTTATTACCCGGCGGAGTAATGATAATTCATGATTATAACCACAAATGGGATGGCGCTGTAAAAGCGGTGAATGAATTTGCAAAAGAAATTCCTGAAAATATTATTGAAGTACCTGATATGCATGGCACGATTATGATCATAAAAAATAAAGCCAAATAATCAATCCTTTACAACGGTTGCTAGTCCTTAAATCCAACGTATAATTCTTTTTCTGCATTAGAATAGAAACGAGATTACAAAAATGAAACAATTATGACAGTTACAATTGTTTTAGCGTGTTCCATTGGTATCCAGCTTGCTGCGGCAGTCATGGCTTTCAGGCTGATAATTCTAACCGGTAAACGGGTAGCATGGAGTTTGATAACAATAGCATTACTCCTTATGTTGATAAGGCGTATTATTCCATTTTACTACTTGCTTTCAGGAAACTTGTCATTCCATCCGGATATCTTAAATGAAATTATCGGACTTACTTTATCTCTTTTTATACTAATTGGAATAATAATTATAACTCCATATTTATCCGATGTCAGGCTGTCAGAAGAGTCAGTACAAGATGCTGAAGAAAAATACCGCAGTCTGTTTAACAATGCTTATGACGCTATTTATCTGATAGAACATCAGACGCACAAAATACTTGATTGCAATACAAAAGCAGCTGAAATGATAGGTTACAACCTGGAAGAACTGCATGAAATGACATTTTTCGACTTGTTCCTGAACAATGAAAAAAATATCCTTCAGACAAAATTTAAAGA
>JBBAAT010000150.1:0-7225 GCA_041658145.1 Bacteroidales bacterium
AAAGGTTTTTTAAGAGGGATTTATTGTGTCTGCATAAAAAATAGTATTGTATGGCTTATCGGTATTGAATTTGACAAGCTAAAAACGCACACACTTTTGTCCATTAGACCCAATTGCATTGTCTTGAACAACTTTTGGAATATTTTGTTGTGCCCAAGGAATTACACCAATTATAGGTTTGTCATAATATTTTGCCAAGTCTATTTCTTTTTGAATCCAATCACTGTATGCCACATACATACCTGAAAGAATTAAAACACAATTAACGGGTTTAACTTGATTGTCCAACAAACCTGTCAGCTTACCTTTGCCAGCTGGAGTATTTGGGTCAATTAATGGGTCATGAGTAGGAACGCTGTAATTCCTAAAATAAAAATTTGGTGCAGCTTTAAGCATTTCTTCAAGACGATAATAGTCGTCATTATATTTCCAAGCGTGGCTTAGAAATAAGTCATAAGTTTTTAATGTTGGCATACTTATTTGTTTTTAGTGATTACTTTTTTTATTTGTTTGAATTATATATTGGCTCCAATTAGAATTTTCTTTTGAAATGAGAAATTCAACTCGCTCAACTAAAAGATTAAAAGGATTTTCACCTTGATATAATCCTGTGCGAGTTAAGAACAAATACTTTTCATGTTTCAATGTTTCTGATGTCGTTCGATATTGTGTCCATTTCTCTTGAAACTTAAATATTAGAATAAGTCCTGCAAGTATTGCTATAATTACACCAAGCGTACCTATTAAATATTTTAAGTCAGGAAATTTGTCTACAATGCCAGTTAAAAATGGAATTACAGCGGCAATTATAATTTCCGATATTTTACAAGTATGATAAAGCATTTTGTTTGTTGAACTCTTGTCGCTATACCATTTTATTTGGTCGTCGACTCTGTCTTTTAGATAATTTTCTTCATTCATATATTTTTATTTTTTTGCAGTTGCAGCTAACTATTGGCTTGCACCATTGTTGATATTTCTACTTTAGTTTAGCAAAAGGCATTACAGCTAAAAGGGCATCATGCAACAAAGCCGTTGGTTGGGATTTGTGCACTAGCCCCAAAAGTTGTTGCAAAAAACAATAGTAAAAGAGGGAAGAATTTTTTCATAAGCAGTTCCTCCATTAATTAAATTTATTATTACCTTTGTTTATTATTAATTAAAATTGTTATGCAAAGTATTTTGGTCCCAATAACTAATGAAATAGACGTTCCGTTTATTTTGAATTTTTTTAACAAACTCGGCATGAAAGCTATGATAATTGATGAGGAAACCCGTCAGATGAAAGCACGGAAATCGTTGATTGTTCTTTCGCGAAAAACAAAAAAAGCTAATATTTCCGATAAAGAAATACTGGATGAAATAAAAGCATACCGAAAATCTAAACATGCCGTCAAATAAAATCAGGGTTGTTATAGACACCAATATCTGGATTAGCTTTCTTATAGGGAAAACTATTACATCCGGTTTTAGCAAATTGCTTGAAGATAAGCGGTTTGAAATATTATCAAGCAAAGAACTGTATGAAGAATTGAAAGAAGTTATATTCCGAGCTAAATTCAGTAAATATATTACCCAACCAACAGCAGAATATTTCTTACAACTTTTTTCAGTAGCAACATTACAAATTGAGGTTGTTTCAATAGTTACAATTTCAACCGATATGGATGATAATTTTTTGTTAGCGCTTGCCAAAAATGGTAAAGCACATTTTTTAATTACAGGCGATAAACCACACCTGCTAAAATTAAATATGTTTGAAAATACCCAAGTCATTACTTTTGCTGATTTTTATAATAAGTTCTTTCTATAAATCAAGGATTGATAAAAAATTTTATTTAACTACTTCTTTTATTTTTTCCGCAAGCTTTTCACCACGTAATCCTTTTGCAAGAATCTTCCCTTCCTTATCAATCAGAATGGAATAAGGAATTGTCCGAACATTATACAATTTTGCAACCGGAGAATCCCAATACTTTAGATCGCTAATTTGTGTCCATATAAGCTTATCAGTTTTTATTGCGTTTATCCAGGAGTCTTTATCTCTGTCGAGCGAAACACCTAATATGGTAAAATCTTTGTCCTTATATTGTTTGTACAGCTTGATCATTTTGGGATTTTCCTGCCTGCAGGGCGCACACCACGAAGCCCAGAAATCTATCAATACAAATTTCCCTTTAAAAGAAGACAAAGAAACTGATTTCCCATCGGGTGTTTCCAATTTAAAATCGGGAGCCTTAAACCCAACATCCAGTTTGTTTTCTGCTAATTGCTTTTCTGCTTCCATTCGCT
This sequence comes from Bacteroidales bacterium, assembly GCA_041658145.1. GTDB lineage: Bacteria > Bacteroidota > Bacteroidia > Bacteroidales > CG2-30-32-10 > JBBAAT01. The sequence goes on from JBBAAT010000150.1 coordinate 2,293, forward strand.
TTATTTCAGCTACTCTTTTATGTAAATCCTGTGAGTGTTGATTGTCAGGATATGCAGTTATCAACGCTTTATCCAGTTTTTCAAAATATGCAAAATCAGTTTTATCATTAACGTTAAATAACAGTTCCCTTCCAAACTGCTGATAAATGGCGATAAGACATGCAAGTGAACCGGCGTTTTTATCAATAAAGTTTTTCAGAAAATTTTTCTGATCAAAAAATATTTCTTTATAAGTTGAATCTAATGATGCTTTAATTTTAAGTATATCGGTACTTCCTTTGCTGTCATTATATATTCGGCTAAGAGAATCAACTTTAGTATAATTTGCTTGCAAATGGTCATTAAGTTCCTTTATCAGTTCCGATCCTTTTGATCCGCTTATAATGTATGTTTTTAGCAATTGTTTTGCGTCGGCAATAATTTCAACTGTCTCGCCCTTGTTGATCAACAGGGTTAAAAAATTATTTTTTTTGAGTTTTAAAATATAAAATCCTATTTCCTTTGGTTTAACTTTGAAATAAAATTCTCCTTCTTCAGAAACTACAGATGAATCAATACTTACCATTTCTTTAACAGTGAGTTCTTTAAGATAAATGGAATCTTTTTTTGTATCCGTCAGTTTTCCTTTAATTACAAAACTGTTTTCATCTGCTTTATTTCCGCCGCATCCCATCATGATGATGGTAAGAAAAATTGGGAATGTATAAATGATTTTTTTCATATTGATGTTTTTTTGCTACACAAAAGTATAATTGTTACTATTCACCCATTTGAATATAGTAAGCAGGAGGCAGCGGTAGGAGGCAGTTAATTTTTCGGTAAAAATTTTTCCTGATTATTTGCCATACTTCCAAGCATTCTCCCAACTTCTACATATTCCTTGTATTATCTATCGCGAATTTCTTGCGAAATGTATTTGCAATCTTTTGAAAAATCAAGCCATATTTGCGTTTCTGTACATTCTCCATCAGCATCGGTCATTTTATTTGACTGCCTCCTGCCGCTGCCTCCTATCCACTACCTGAATAGTAACGTATAATTTACAGCCACTTCTTTTTCCTGAAATAGAAAAGCATTAAAAAAACACAGAAAAGACAAAGCATCCAGAATAATGCATAACCCCATCGCCATTCTAATTCAGGGAAATACTTAAAGTTCATCCCATATACACCGGCAAAAAAAGTGAGCGGAATAAATATGGTGGCAATTACAGTAAGTACCTTCATCACACTATTCATGCGGTTACTGATATTAGAAAGATATATATCCATCAAGCCGGAGAGAATGTCCCGCTGAGATTCGACAGATTCAATGATGTGCACAACATGATCGTAAATGCTGTTAAAGAAAATGTGTGTTGATTCATGGATCAGCGGATTTTCTCTTCGCTGTATTTTCCCTATTGCTTCACGTAGCGGAAAAACAGATTTAAGAAGGACTACAAGATCGCGTTTTATCTTTTGAACTTCAGCTAATGTTTTTCCTGAAGTATCAACTAAAACTTTTTCTTCAAGAATTTCAATATTATCCTCTATGTTTTCGGTAATGCTGTAATAACTGTCAACAGTAGCATCTATCAACAGATAAACAAGATAATCAGCGCCTTTGCCTCTTGCCCTGCTTATACCATTCATTATCCTTTCTCTGATTTGAAGAAACAAATCAGATTCTTTTTCCTGAAAAGAGATTACATAATTTTTTCCTAATACGAAACTAATTTGTTCGTAATGTGTTTCTTTCTGCTCAACATCAAACTCAAGGTTTTTCAATGTAAAGAAAAGATAATCATCAAACTCTTCAAATTTAGGCCGTTGTTCCGTATTAACAATATCTTCAAGAACCAACGAATGAAGGTTGAATAACTTCCCGATAGACTCAATGATTTGTGTTTTATGAATCCCATTAATAGTAATCCATGAAATGCCTTCTTTCTGCACGTATTCCAGACACTCGTCAATAGCAATTTTTTCTTTACTTTCAGCAGATTCGGCATTGTAGTGAACAAGTGACATACTCACATCCGAATCGTTTTCCCTGCCAACATGAACAATTGTTCCAGGAGGCAAGCCCGCTTTTTTTGAGAGCTTGCTTTTTTTCTCCTTTTGCTTTTTAACCCTGAATTGTGAGCGTTTCATATCCTTTTGTTATATAGTGTAAAACTTAAATTATAAAGAAGAGATAAGTTCTTTCATTAAAAGTGTCATTCTTTTTTCAGCTTCGTTTGCCACTTTTATAACGTCCTGATGCGATACTTCCACTATTTTTCCATGTACGCCTAAATCGGTAATTATTGATATGGCGAAACAGGGAACCGACATGTGCCTTGCAACGATCACTTCAGGAACAGTTGACATACCTACCGTATCAGCGCCGGTATTTTTCATTCTCAGATATTCCGCAGGAGTTTCAAAACAAGGTCCCGAAACAGCAGCATACACCCCCATCTGATATTTGATCTTTAATTTTTTTGCAATTTCAATAGCCTTTTTTATCATCGAACTATCATAAGCTTCACTCATATCAGGAAAACGGGGGCCTAATTCAGGATAATTTTTCCCCATCAGGGGATTATCGGGTAACAAATTAATATGATCAGTAATGATCATCAGATCGCCTATTTCAAAATCCGGATTGACTCCACCACTGGCATTGCTGACAAATAACCTTTCAATGCCTAAATATTTCATCACTCTCACAGGGAAGGTAAGTTCTGTCATTGTATATCCTTCGTAATAATGGAACCTGCCCTGCATGGCAACAACTTTTTTACCGCCGAGTAATCCAAAAATCAGTTTCCCTGAATGCCCTTCAACAGTGGAAACAGGAAAATTCGGGATGCTTTCATAAGGTATTACGTATCTAATTTCAATCTCGTTAACTAAGCCACCCAAACCTGTTCCAAGAATAATTCCTATCTCTGGTCTTATATCCACATTCTTTTGTAAATATTCCGTTGTTTCTTTAATTTTTTCTATCACTTTTAACATAATCCAAAATTAATTTGTTAAACATTTCTTTGTCTGATTGGAAAAAGTCGACTTGGATTGGTATAAAGAAGAGCGGCAAATCCAAAAGAATTGCCTTCCGTTTAAATGTTTCAACCCTCATCGCATCTTTTTCGGTGGTTACTAAAATTTTATTTCTGGTTGCAATATTATTAAAACTTTCTCTGATTTTTGTCAAATCCTGAACAGAATACTGACGATGGTCGTCGAAACGAATTGAATGTAACGAATCTACTTTGCTTTTCAGATATTGTTCAAGAGGTTTTGCGTTGGCAACTCCGGTGAATAATAAAACTGATTCCACTGAAGAAATATCCCCATCAAAAACAGTATCGTTCATAGGTGTCAATGAACCATATTCAATAAAACTGAAGAAGACGCGCTGATACTTTTCTGATTTTATTTCCGATACAATTTCCCTCTTTTCCTCATTAGCTATGGACTTTGGACATTTTGTAACAACGATGATATCTGCTCTTTTCGCTCCACATCTGAATTCACGAAGTGTACCTGAAGGCAAAACATAGTCTCTGCGGTATAGTTTATTGTAATCTGTTAAAAGAATATTTAATCCTGATTTCAAAGAACGGTGCTGAAAAGCATCATCCAATATTATACAATTTATTCCGGTATTGTTTTCTAATATCCCTTTTACACCAAGGTACCTGTTTCCGCAAACAGCTACTGTAATTTTTGGAAACTTATTTTTTAATTGTCTTGGCTCGTCGCCTATTTCCGAACTCAACGAATCCTTTCCCGCAAACACAAAACCTTTGGATTTCCTCTTATATCCACGACTTAAAGTAGCCGGATTAATATGTGAAGAAAGAAGCCTTATCAGGTATTCTACATGCGGAGTTTTGCCTGTTCCTCCATAACTTAAATTACCAATACAGATTAAAGGAAGATTAAATGAATATGATTTCAGGATTTTAAAATCATAAAGATTATTCCTGATGAAAGCTATCAAGCCATAAAGTAAGGAAAACGGATATAATATTATCGAAAACAAATTCATTTGATAAAAGTACAAAATCTATTACAAATGCGAATCAAGAGTTAAAATATTTCATTGAAAATGACAGGTTAAGAAATAATAAAATAGAACGCTGATAACGCAGATTGCTTAAGATTAAATATGATTTTTATCTTGTTCATCATAAAATTTATTATTAAATAAGATTTTATTTTATCTGTGGTCATCATAATCATCAGCGTCATCAGCGTTCTATTTATTTGTTCATCTGTTGTGTAGTTACGTTTTTTTGATACTTTTGTTTTTTCAAATTTAAGCTTATGATTACTGTAAAGACCTTTGTATTTAATCCTTTTCAGGTTAATACATATTTGCTTTTTGACGAAACCGGAGAATGTATTATTATTGACCCGGCATGTATGGAAGAACATGAAGAAAAACACCTTTCTGAATTCATAGAAACCCAAAAATTACGCCCCGTTCGTTTGTTCAATACTCATGCGCATATCGACCATATTGCAGGAAATAAGTTCGCGGCCGAAAAATATAAAATCGGGCTGGAAGTCCATAAAGAATCGCTTTCATTTTTACACTCCGCAAAAGAACATGCATCAATATTTGGTTTTCCCGATGCTGAACCTGTTGAACCATCAGCATTTATTAACGATGGCGATACAATACGATTTGGGCAGTCAGAATTAAAAGTTCTCTATACTCCGGGTCATGCTAATGGAAGCATAAGTTTTTATGCTGAAAAAGAAAAATTTGTTATTGTGGGAGATGTTCTGTTTAATGAAAGTATAGGCAGAACTGATTTACCTACTGGAAATTATAATATCCTTATTGAAAATATCAAAAATAAATTGCTTGTTTTACCGGAAAGCACATTGGTTTACCCGGGACATGGACCGTTTACAACAATCGACCACGAAAAACATTATAATCCTTTTCT
>JBBAAT010000151.1:0-7224 GCA_041658145.1 Bacteroidales bacterium
TAATAAACTTGTTTAGCCCTCGCTGTTTTACGTTTGTACTTTTGTGTTTTTAGATTGTTAAAATTATTAATTTTGCAAAGATATGAGCCCACCTGCCTACCGGCAAGGCAGGCGCAATGGCTGGCTCTGAGTGACACTAACAAAAAAATATAAATATGCATAACATCAGTTATTAAATATGATTTTATTTTATCTGTGTTCATCATAATCATCAGCGTCATCCCTGCCTGCCGGTAGGCAAGAGCGTTCTATTGTTTTTTTTCTGCCATATCATTTTTTTCCCGAAACCGAGCCTGTTGTCGGTGAATTTCATGAAATCCGGTTCAATACTCCACATTACAAGCTTAGAGAAAGCAGCTACAGGGAATTTCCTGAGATAAGCGCTTTTTGCTTTTTCAAATTCTTTTCCTTTCAGTTCTTTAATGATGCCGGTAAACTGGATTCCCTGTATTTTGCCTATCATGGAAGTTTCCAGCGCAATAGCTCCTGCAATGACGGGCTGCATGCTTACTTCATTAATATGCCGCGTATCTTTATCGGAAGTTATAAAAAATTTATTTTCTTTTTCGAGATAAACATAAAAACAGGTGCAGCAATATGGCTTGTTCTCATTTGACGTTGCCAATGTAAGGATGTGATGCTTTTTGATAAACCGGACTATTCTTTTATCAGGTTCTTTTATGTAAATATGATTTGTATAACTACTCAACATTTAATACTTTTTTTTGCCACTAAAACACTAAAACACGAAATTTACTCACTATTTGTTTATTTTCAATGGAGTTCGTGAAATCGCTTCGCTAAGTTCACTAAAATTTATAAAACAAATCGCTTAATGCCCTGCCCAATGTTAACAACATTAAAATTGATCAAATAACCTAAACGTTTATTAGTTAATTTTAAATGACTTAATATTTGTGCTTCCCAAACAGGATTTATTAAATCCACTGCTTTAATTTCACAAACTATTTTATCCTCAACTAAAACGTCTAATCTTAAACCCTCTTGAAAAGTAATCCCATCATAAACAATTGGAATATCAATCTGACGCAAATACTTTAATCCTCTTTTTGCTAATTCATGACAAAAACAAATTTCATATACTTTTTCCAGTAAGCCAGGACCTAAAGTCTTATGAACAGTATATGCTGCATCAACAATTTTTTTCCCGATAATTTCCAATTCTTCGGGTAAAGGTTCAAATTTCTTTTTGTGAGCCTGCCTATCCGGTAGGCAGGTTTTAGTGTTTTGGTGATTTTGTGGCATATTTTGAATGATATTATAAAGCTGCTGAATAGTTACTAATTTGTATTCATAAAAAATCTTCGAAAAAATTAATCAAACGACTGAAGTTCGTATAGTTTTTTGTACAGTCCTTCTTTTTTTACCAATTCTGCATGTTTCCCCCGTTCAACGATCTCTCCTCTTTGGAGAACAATTATTTCGTCTGCATGCTGTATAGTTGACAGCCGGTGGGCAATCACCACTGATGTCCTGTTTTTCATGAGTTTTTCGAGAGCGTCCTGAACAAGGCGTTCTGATTCGGTATCGAGAGCAGAGGTTGCTTCGTCAAGTATCAGGATTGGCGGGTTTTTAATAATAGACCTGGCAATACTCAGTCGCTGACGCTGTCCGCCGGAAAGTTTGTTGCCACGGTCGCCAATATAGGTGTAATAACCATGTTCAAGTTCAACTATAAATTCGTGTGCGTTGGCAGTCTTAGCTGCTTCAATAACTTGTTCTTCTTTTATATTTTCAAGACCAAAGGCAATATTATTGAAAACAGTGTCGTTAAAAAGTATGGATTCTTGTGTTACAATACCCATCAGCCCGCGAAGATCTGTAATCACGATATCTTTTATAGGAACTCCGTCAATCAATATCTCTCCTGTTGTACAATCATAAAATCTTGGTAAAAGGTCTGCCATTGTCGACTTTCCTCCTCCCGATGGACCCACAAGGGCAATGGTTTTCCCTTTTTCAATAGCAAGGTTGATATTAAAGAGGATTTCTTCTTTTTCATAAGTGAAACATACATTCTTGTAAACAATTTCTTTTTTGAATTCTTTAATTGCAATGGCATCCTGTTTTTCCCCGATCATTTCTTCGGCATCCAGCACTTGTTTGATGCGTTCAGCGCCGGCAGCGCCTTTCTGAATATTATAAAAAGCTGTAACGAAAGATTTAATAGGAACAATCAATTGAGAAAAGATTACAACATAAGCAATGAAAACTTCGGGTGAGATGCTTGCATTTTCCCCCATCACCAATTTTCCCCCAAACCATATAATAATCATGAGGACTAATGTCCCCATAAATTCACTTAATGGATTTGCCAGTTCACGCTTTTTGTAAACCTTTATCATCAACCTGGTGTAATTTTCATTAATGTTTTTAAATTGTGATTCCGAATAATCAATAGCATTGAATGCTTTGATGACCCTGAGTCCTGAGATGGTTTCTTCTATTACGGATAATATGATTCCCATTCTGTTCTGCACTTTATCGGAGCTTCTTTTTAAGCTTTTACCTATACGACCAATAAGGAAAGCCGTAACAGGCAATAATACCAATGCCAATAATGTAAGTTGCGGGCATATAATCATGAGCGTTACAAGAAATATCATGATATTAAGCGGATCTCTGAAGATCATTTCTAATGAGCTCATGACCGACCATTCTACTTCCTGCACATCGGTGGTCATGCGGGCTATGATGTCGCCTTTTTTTTGATCCGAATAATAAGAGAGAGGAAGAATAAGTATTTTTAAATAAAGATCATTGCGCAGGTCTCTTACCACCCCATTGCGTAAGGGTGCAAGAAAGTACATAGCCATATAATGTAAGAAATTTTTAAAGAAGAACAACACTATAACAAGGAAACAGATAAATATCAGCGCATCAATTTTGCCATAGTCAATAATGATATTGCTGATGTAGTAATTAAAATTACCGCTAACAGCATTCACTGTTAATTCAAAAGCAGGTTTCGCCACAACTAATTTCTGAGTGCCAAACAACAAGCCAAGAAAAGGGATTACCATGGCTAAAGAAACCAATGAAAATAAAACGGAAAGAATATTGAAAAGAATATTCAGTAAAGCAAATCCCCAATAAGGAAAAACATATTTAAAAACATACATGATGCTTTTCATAAAGGCAAAGATAGGAATATTTTAAGTTTGCAGTCGGCAATAATGCTGAATGGGCGAATCGGCGAATCGGCGAGTTGGAGATGGGGGGATTTTTTAATGCTTAGTGATTTATAGTGAGCTTGTTTATTACTTGGTGTTGAAAAAAATATAATTACATTTGCCATTATGGAAACAACAAGACAAAATAAGATTGCCCGCCTCATTCAGAAAGATCTGAGTGAAATTATCCGGTTGGAAAGCCGCGGGATGTTTGGCAATGCAATGATCACTGTTACCAGGGTCAGGGTAGCGTCCGATCTGTCGGTGGCAAAAATATATTTAAGCATTTTTGTTCCCGGCCTGCCTGATAAAAAAGAAATACTGAAAAAAATTAACCTGCATACAAAAGAATTTCGCAGAAACCTTGGAAACAAGGTGAAGCACCAATTACGGGCGATTCCGGAACTCGAATTTCTTCTTGATGATTCTTTAGATTACATTGAGAACATCGAAAATTTGCTGAAAAAATAAAATAGAACGCAGATGACGCAGATGTTTATGATTTACACTGATATTATCCGCGATTATCAGCACAATCAGCGTTATCAGCGTGCTATTAAAAGTACTTCAATCCTTGATTCACATAAAGAATAAAACTTTGAACATTTCATTATACATAGCAAAACATTACCTTTTCTCGAAGAAATCTCATAATATCATCAATATTATTTCAGGGATCTCGGTATTAGGCTTTACTGTGGGCACTACGGCGTTGATCGTTATCATGTCGGTGTTCAATGGCTTCGAAACGGTTGTGGTAAAACTATTCAACACATTTAATCCCGACATTCTGATTACGGCAAAAGAAGGAAAAACTTTTGATGTTAATACCTTGCCTGTTGAAAAGATCAGGCAAATACCGGGCGTCGTTTACATTACGGATGTTATTGAAGAAAATGCCTTGCTTAAATACCAGGATAAGCAATTCATTGCAATCATTAAGGGTGTGAACCCGGATTACCAGAAATTAAGCGGCCTCGATACCATGATGGCGCAAGGTGAATTTATACTTCAGAAAGATAGTAATAATTTCGCTATAGTCGGGCAGGGAGTTGCTTATAATCTTGGCTTAACCCTCAACGATTACCTGAATCCACTTGAAATTTATGTGCCCCGCAGAGGCAGTCAAAACTTTGTAAATCCGCTCGAGGCTTTCAATAGCGGAGTGCTGTACCCTTCCGGAATATTTTCCATACAACAGGATTATGATGTAAAGTATGTGATAACCCCGATTCGCTTTACACGCAAATTACTTGATTATGATAACGAAATTACTTCTGTTGAAATTGGTATAGATCCCAATACTAACAGGGAAAACGTGCAGGAGCAGATAAATAAAATTGCAGGCGAAAAATTTGTAGTGAAAAACAGATTTCAGCAGCAGGAACTGCTCTATAAGATTATGAAATCTGAAAAATGGGCTATCATTCTTATCCTTTCCTTTATTTTGCTGATAGCGACTTTTAATATTATCGGTACGCTTACAATGCTTATTCTCGATAAGAAGAAAGATATAGCTGTGTTGTGGAGCATGGGCGCCGACCGCAAATTGATACGCAAAATATTTTTTACCGAAGGCATCATGATCACTCTTATTGGCGCTTTGCTGGGAATTGGAATCGGCGCAATCGTTTGCTGGCTTCAGCAAAGATATGGTTTTGTGCGCATGCCTGATAGCGGTTCATTTGTTATAACGGCTTACCCTGTCAACATGAAAGTTCTTGATTTTATTTATGTGTTTCTGATCGATATGGGAATAGGTGTTGTTACCTCGTGGTATCCTGTAAGGCAGATATCAAAGAGAACGATTGAACTGGAGAAGAAATTTTAGTAACTACTCAGCCGATGAACAAATAAATAGAACGCTGATGACGCTGATGATTATGATGAACACAGATAAAATAAAATTTTATTTAATCATAAATTTTACGATGAACAAAATAAAAATCATATTTTATCATAAGCAACTAAGCGAAGCGTTCTCACGAACACCTTTAAAAAAAAATAATATTGTGAGTAATCTGCGTCATCAGCGTTCTATTCCATTACCTGAGTTACAAATTTATACAAACTGTTCGCCTTTTTCAATTTTTACATCGTTTACAAACTGTCGGATTTGTTGTTCATCCTTCAGTTTACAGATCAGAAGGATGTTGTCGGATTCAACCACAATATAATCGCGAAGACCTTGCATGACAACAAGCTTATTATCAGGCATGTTAACGATACAGTTTTTTGAATCATATACCATTACTTTTTTTCCCATAATGGCATTCCCATCTTTATTTTTTTTGCGTGTATCGTATAGCGAACCCCATGTGCCGAGATCCAACCAGCCAAAATCGGATTTCAGAACATATACATTGTCGGATTTTTCCATTATACCATAGTCAATAGAGATATTGCGACAAATGGTGTATGCTTCTTTGATAAAGTTTTTTTCTTTCGGAGTATTGTATTTTTTTATTCCTTCTCTGAAAATGGAATTAATTTCGGGCAGATGTTTTTCGAATGCAGCAAGAATATTTTTTGCTGTCCAGATAAAGATCCCTGAGTTCCATAGGAAATCTCCGCTTTTCAGAAAAGATTTGGCCATTTCTAATCCGGGTTTTTCTGTAAATGTTTTTACCTTTTTAATCCTTTTATCATTGGGACAGGTAATATCTCTATTGAATTGAATATACCCGTAACCTGTATCAGGACGGCTTGGTTTAATGCCTAACGTAAGCAGCCAATTATTGGCGGCAGTGGATTTCAGTGCAGATTCAATTATTTCTATAAAGACATCTTCTCTCTGTATGATATGGTCTGAGGGAGCCACAACAATATTGGCATCAGGATTAAAATTGGATATCTTGTAACAGGAATATGCGATACATGGGGCAGTATTTCTTCTGGCAGGTTCGCAAATTATCTGATTCTCAGCGATTTCGGGGATTTGCTGCCGAACAAGATTTTTGTAAATGTCGTTGGTAATGATATAAATATTCTCTGTTTTGCAGACCTTTCTGAACCTGCGGTATGTCTGCTGGATAAGTGTTTGTCCTTCTCCCAGGATATCAATAAACTGTTTTGGCTGAGAAGTCCTGCTGATAGGCCAAAAACGCGTACCAATCCCGCCAGCCATAATAACACAATAATTGTTTTTATTCATCACTTGTTGCTATTTAGGTATAAGTTATAAAGGTATAAAGGTATAGGTTATAAAGGTATATGGAAATAGTATTATTGATATTGATTGATATTAAGATATTCATTGATATTGGCTATTTTAATATCAGCAAAGCGAATTTCCCAATATCAGCGTAGCGAATATCTCAATATCCTTATACCTTTTACCTCTATCTCCCTATACCTAAATAATTACCATCACTTTAAGGCATCTCTAAAAACTGAAAATCAGCTTTACCCCTAACCCTAAAGGGAGGCTGATTTTCAGATGTTTCACCCTTTAGGGACGGGGTAAAAAACATCTGAAAATTAGTTTTTAGAGGTTCACTTTATTCTTGTTTATGTGGCAAAAATATGAAAACAAAAGGAAAAACCATTACATATTGTTTGTTTTTCAATGGAAATACTTTATAAATCGGGCTAAAAAGATATTTTTTATTGTTTTTTAACCGGGTACATAAAATACGTTTGCGAATCTTTTTTTCTTTGCGATAGAGCCGGTCATCAGCGGTATGGAAGACCATTCCATCAGGTAAGTCTTCAATATAAACACCCGGCCGGTCAGGATCAAAATTCGATAATTCTCTAAAGAGGCTGACGTCGGTGCAACTTGTCGCATACGGATTTTGTATATGTCCTTTCAGCAATGGCAGCATGCTTTCAGGGAACACCCCTTTGTTCATCATAGTTTCCATCAGTTGCCTGAAATGATTTTTCCATGTACGACCGTGCGGTTTTGCATAAAAACGACCGTCTTTCCAAACAAGATAATGGGCAAATTCATGAAGAAGGGTGATCAGAAACGAGTATGGATTAAGATTATTGTTGATTGTGATCGATGGCATTTTCTTTTTCCGGA
>JBBAAT010000152.1:0-7158 GCA_041658145.1 Bacteroidales bacterium
ATTTTCAAAAATTCAGCGTATTTGCTGCGATAAGTCTGGCTGTGAAGAATGGCATATATGTATGCTAATATTTCTTCAGGTTCAAAAACAGATTTGTATTGCTCTTTTACAAAATCAGAAAATATTTTTGAGAAGTTTATTTTTTTTTCTTCGCCGGAATACAGATATAAAGGGAAAATAGAATTGTTGGCAAAACTACTTTCAAAAAAACAGGATTCCGTTATTTTGTCCAGTATAAATGCATATGAAAATGGTTCAAATTTGTTTTGGCGTTTTACGGTTAAAACAAGATTTTTTTTATTGAGGATATGCTGAAAAGTATCGCTGTTGGGACGGCTTAAAATGTTAGTATCATAATACAAATATCTTAAATCAAAAGGTCTATAATTGCATTTAACTATAAGTGTTTCATCAATTTTTTTTCCTTGAATTTTTTTTGTCAGTTTGTAGCTTGAAGAATCTTTTACATTATATTTTTTCTTGAAATCAATTGAAGGGTTATTGAGCAAAGTTTCAATTCTTCCAATGAGAGTGTCTTTATTCAAATCAAAAAATAGTTCATCTCTATCAGTTTTAACTCCTGTCCCGTATTTCTGAAATATTTCACTTACTTTAAAGCTTTGCTCATATCTTTTCAAACCAGCGTAGTCAAAGGGTTTGAAGAAATAATATTTATTATCAAGTTTTAATTTTTTCCAGTCAATACCCTCTTTTTCTAAGCTAAACAATTGCTTGTATTTATCAATACGGTGTCCAAACAATTCAGCATAGTAAATTCCTTTCTCTTTTATATTCTCGTTCTTAATAAAAAACGAAATGGTAACTCCCTGGCGAATATCAAAAACATTTTCATCCTTTGAACCGTCTGGGGCTGTTCCGAGATAATATCCGTGAAGATTAAGAATATAAATCTGTTCAAATGAATCCAGCAATGACTTCCTCATTTGCCGATGGGTGATACCGTCTAAAAAAGAATTATTGGTGATGATTCCGATTATTCCGTTTCTAATATCTTTTACTCTTTTTTTCTTGTTTCCCTCATACTCAATCCGATATTCCATTTTGTCCTGTGCAAAACGGATAAATTTAATGTAGTCATCATCAAGATTGATTTTCTTTTCATTTAATCCCTTTTTGTATTCATTCAGCAATTCATCAATCCAACTTCCTTTGTTTGTAGAATAGTTAGAGTATGGCGGATTTCCTGTAATTACTAAAATCGGTTTATCTTTTACCTTTTGTGCCAGTTTGCTTTCTTCTGTTAATGCAGGAAGAAAAGCTATTTTTTGTTGAATATCAATCGGATCTAAAGTGTTTGTAAGGAAAATCTGCAACCGTTCTTTTGCTTCCAAATCATATCCATTGTCTTTCAGAAACTGTGAAAGCTTTATATGTGCAATGGTGTAAGGCGCAATCAGGTATTCAAAGCCGAAAATATTTTTTAAAATATGCTCTTTGATCAGCAAATCCTTTTTACCTGAACCTTTGGGAAGTTTTTCAAAAATTTGCTGCAACACTTCCACTAAAAAAGTTCCTGTACCGGTGGCAAAATCCAAAACAGTTACTTTGGTTCGGTCTGCCAATCCGTCTTTTATTTTAAATGTGTTTACAAGAATATCATCAATGGCACGGACAATAAAATTTACAACCGGTGGCGGAGTATAATAAACGCCTTTTGCTTCCCGTAATTTTTTGTCGTAAGCAGCCAGAAAATCTTCATAGAAATAAACATAAGGGTCTTTTATTGTAAGGTCGTAAGCATCTTTTCGTTTTTTTGTAAATGACAATGATTCATGAATAGCCCGCAAATCAAGGTTATTCATTATTGTCAATACTTCTTCAACAATCCATTTTGTTTCGCGATATTCTTCATTGTCTAACTCGTCAAGGAAATTCACTAATTCCCTAATCAACTCAAATGAAGTCGGGATATATTTTTTTGCATTGTAAAGATTTATCGTTTGAATATCGGCATTGAGTTTTGCTAAGAACAAGCCATACACAAGATTTTGAGCAAAGGCATCCGAAAATTCGGATGTGGTGAGTTCATGAAATACGAAAGTTCTGAATGTTTCATAGAGTTGGTATAGTCGTCCTTCGGTGTGCTCCTGTTCTTGTCGTTTCAGTTCGTCAAGCAAAAAGTCCTTTAGTAGTTTGGCTCTTATTGCCAATGCTTGTGCTAATTTTTTTGCATCTGCAATTTCTTTTGGCGCTTGCGAAAAGAAAGATTTAATAAGTTTTTCAACTGCCGTAACTTTTGCTTTGTCAAGTTTTGCCTTCTTGTTTTCAATATCGGTGAGGAAACAAAGCGTCTCACGTTGTTGAATTTTTCCTTCCTTAATCCAAATCCAGTCAATGTAATTTGTTAAAAGAATGTTGTCGGAAAGCGCCTGATATTTTTTTATCTGGTCGGACTTTAGAATTTTATCAAGGGTTTCCTCAATTTTCTTGTTCTCTACATAACCGATTATGCTTTCCGTGAATGTTATCTTAAAATCAGGAGAGCCGAATTTTCCCTCTCGTTTCGGTTCATGCAGGATTTTAATCCTTGTCCCCGCCAAACTTTCCAATAGTTGCTGAAGGTTGCTTCTATGCGAATGTTCAGTAATATCAGCAATTTTTTGTGATTGAAGAGATTTAAAATATTTTTCAAAATCAGTCATCAAATACTGTTAAATTATGGTTGATATATAAGCAAACGCCTGTTATGTGGCGTAAATTATTAATAATCATTTATATTTTTTGGAAATTTCTTCATCCAAGTAACAAAACTATCAAAATTAATTTCACCTTTTAAAAGTTGAATAAAGTAATCTTCGGAATTTCTGTTAAATTCATCACAGTTGTAAGGAGAAAACTTTGCAGCGATTATGAAATTATATTTTGTCAAATTTCTTGTCCGAAGTTTTGCTCCCTCAACTTTTACAGGCTTTCCCCTAATCAATGCAGAACCATCATCATATTCTTGTCTCGAAATCAATTTGTTTTTATAAATGCCAAATTCCTCATGATATTCTTTGTAATCATCAAAATAAGACTTTAATGTCAATTGATTATGATTATATAAACCTGTAGGTCTATCAGGTAAACATTGAACATATACAAAGTCCTCAAAATAAGATCGCCCTCTATAAGCAGCTATCTTTTCAATCTTTAATTCATCAATATTTAATAAAACTTTCTTTCGACTTAAAACCTCAAAATTTTGAATAAATAATGCACTTGAACCCCTAAACCACCAAATCGGGTCTGTTACAATTCCATGTCCTTCTCCTTTATTGAATTTTGTTGGATGCGAGAGAAGAATTTTCAACCTATTGTTTATGTCATTACTTGAAGTAAACCACCTATATCCTGAATCAAATCCGGGGAAAGCATCACAAAATCGATAATGAAAAAAAACTGTAGGCGCTTCATTAATTGGAAATTCCTTATTCTCTTCTACTGTTTTTGGAATATCTAATAATTGAATCGCTTTTCTTTTTCCATTTGTTCTTAACTTAAATACAACAAAAATTAAAGCCCAAGCTATTGCAATTAACGATAATAATATAAACCAACCTTTAATCAGATAATCACTAATCAAGAGTTTATATAATTTTTGGTAAGCCTCAATAAAATTCAAGTTACTAATCCAACCCCAAATAAAAATAAATAATTGTGATAAAATAAATATTAATCCCGCGGCAATTACTTTACTCCAAACAGGATCTTTCCATATTTTATTTAAATCAATGTTTATCATTGTACGGTGTCTTTTTTTTATGCCACCTAACTTTTAAAGATTTTATCTGCAGTTTAAGCAAAAAAAATAAATTCAGAAACAAAAACACAATTTATTTCTGTTGTTTTTTTGCGGTCCGCCAGCTGGCGGATTCGCGACTTTGAACCGCAAAAACAATTTGATCATACATTTGTGAATAGGTGTTTGCCATATTTACAGGACGCTCCTACGGAGCTTTAGGTTAATAATAATATTTGTTTCTATAAACAGTCAGCTACTCCGTAGCAAAAATACATTTACGTACTCAAATTATTTTGGCGCTATTTTCCAGATCGTATCAATCACAGTTCCATCCACCCATTTTACCACAGCAACAGGATCATCTGTAAATTCAGGCTTATCAGGTTTACCACATATTTGCTCAGCTTCATTTTTCAACTCTTGAATAGTCTTTATCGGCAATTTTGAATTTTTCATTGCTTTCAACAGATCTTTCCTGAGCGGATTAATAGCAATACCTCTTTCGGTAACGATTACGTCTATCAATTCTCCGGGACCGCAGATCGTGGTAACTTCATCACGGATAATGGGTATCCTGTCGCGGAACAAAGGAACAGGGAGAATGGTGCATTTGGAAAAAATGCAGTTTTGCCAACCGCCAATACCGTGTAGCAGAATGCCATCAGAATGGGTAACAACATTTGCATTAAAATTCACATCTGCTTCGGTTGCGCCTAAAATGCAAACATCAACCATCGAAGCGAAATTCCCTTTGCCATGGTAGTTATAACTTGTAAACGGACTGGTATTAACATGATTTGGGTTTTCACGCATCGAACGGACTCCATCCAGATCAAAAGTTTGCCCATCAAGAATGTAACCAAGCAAGCCGTCTTCCATCATTTTAACTAAGTATTTATTGCTTCCTCCTCTTGCCCACCCTGCTTTCATTCCACGTTCTCTTAATATATCGGCAAAGTAAATTCCAATTGAAAGAGCAGTGCCTCCGGCCCCGGCCTGAAATGAAAAACCGTTTTTTATTATACCTGCTTCATCACAAAATTGAGCCGACCATTCTGCAAGAAGCAATCTGTCAGGGCTCTTTGTTATTTCGGTTGTTCCCGAAACAATTTTTTCGGAAATACCAACTTTATCGACCACTACAACATGATCTACATAGTTTCCCTGAATTTGCCAAGGTATGCAAGGAAAAGGAACAAGATTATCAGTAACAACAATTACTTTATGCGCATATTGTGAATCGGCAAGGGCAAAGCCAAGCAAACCGCATGCTGCAGTGCCTCTGTCGCCGGTGGCATTTCCAAATGCATCAGCTGTGGGAGCTGCAATTACAGCAATATCTATCACAACTTCTCCGTCCTGGATAGATTGATATCTTCCGCCATGCGAACGCAAAATGCCCAATCCGTTCATCCCTTTGGTTGAAGTATGCCTGCCAAGTGATCCGTTCATACTTCCTTCAATATGATGAATAGTTCCATCTTCAAGATATTTGACCAATGGAGCGTGACATTCAAAAGAGGCGGAAGGAACCCATGTAAGGTTCTTTATACTCAATTCTGCTGCAATATCAAAGATCTGATTGGCTATAAGATCGCCATCTCTGAAATGATGATGTGTGGATATAACCATGCCATCCCTAAGACCTGCTTTTATCAATGCGTCCCTGAGAGAAGCAACCGTTTTATTTCCATCTGCCGGATAATCGGCGCATGTGGCTATTGGAGAAGCATACTTATTTCCTACAGGTCGAAATTTTCCGACTCCCATAAAAGGCACCTGTGGCTTGCCATTTACTTCAAGCGGCACCAAGCGGCCCAAAGCATTTTTCACAAGTTTAACTGACATTATTTTCTTCCCTCCAGTTTTGGTTTAATTTTCCTGTTTTAATCGCAATATCAATGGTTCGCTGAGCTCTTTTGACTACAGGCGGATCAATCATTTTTGTTCCTAAAGAAACAACACCTAATCCTTTTTCGGTCGCTTCAATGAATGCGTTAACAACTTTCCTGGCTTTTTCGATCTCGTCCTTATCGGGAGCGAAATATTCATGAATTACACGGATCTGCCTTGGATGTATGCAGCCCATCCCGTCAAATCCAAGCGCTTTTGATTTCAAAACGTTTTGTTTTAATGCCTCCATATCTGCAACATCGGAAAATACAGAATCAATTGGCTGGATACCTGCTGCACGGCATGCATTAACTACCTGGCATCTTGCATAGAATGATTCCATTGCTTCATTTGTACGTTTTGTGCCAATATCAGCAGTATAATCTTCAAGTCCGATGACCATTGCAACTATGTTCTCTGCTGAAGTAGCAATTTCATAAGCCTTGATTACGCCAAGGCTGCTTTCAATAATTGGCATAAGCCAGATATTTCCTTTTACCTTGTATTTCTTTTTCAGATATTCGATCTTTTTATTCACCTGGTGAATTTGATCTTCGCTTTCACATTTTGGGACAAGAATAAGATTTACATTATGAGGCACAATAAATTCAAGATCATCAATGCCTTTTGGAACCTGATTAATTCTTACCATTCGCTCAGCGCCATAAAAATCAAGGCTGCGCAAAGCATTTCTGACAATGAAACTAGCTTCATATTTTTTATCAACAGCCACAGCATCTTCAAGGTCAAGGATGATTCCATCAGGTTTATGTATCCCTGCATTTATCATCAAGATTGGAGTATTTCCCGGCAGGTATAGCCTTGAAAACCTATATTTGTCTTTATTTGTCTGATACTTGTTTTGCTCCAAGAAAGGCGGCAGAAATTCTTTTTCAGTATTTATTAATTGACTTATTGCTGCTTCTAATCTGGCAGAAATAACAAAAGGCAACGCTCCTGAATCTTCGATCAAAACTTTTGCATTTTTTATTTCGAAGTAATTTAATATTTCCTTCGCCTGTTTCATGATACTGGCGCCGTATAAAACTTTCACCTTGCTCTCGATCTGAATATCGACACCTGTGGCATCTGTTATTTCGACTGTAACAAAACAATCAGAGCGAATACCCTTGCCTTTGTTACCGGCGCTTGCAATATTTGCCAATGTTTTCTCCTTTCATTATTAATTTGATACAAAACTATAAAATTATAAAAAAAATCAAAAAAAAAGAGCGCATAAGCACTCTTTTTTTTAAAGTAAAGGTGAATTTACTTAACTTTCTTTACTTCTTTCTTTCCACCTTTTTTTGCAATGCTGTCAGCTTTCTTTGTGCTGTCTTCTTTAGCTTTTAAAGCTACTTGATTCGTACTGTCAATTACAAAAGCATCTCTTTCAACTTTTGCTGTACTGTCAGCTATTCTTGTTGAATCTTCTTTTGCTTTTTTTGCTTTGTCAGCTGTGTTAGGTCCGCAAGCAACGAATGCAACCATTCCTGCTACTACGAATAATGCTAATAATT
>JBBAAT010000153.1:0-7102 GCA_041658145.1 Bacteroidales bacterium
CCTCTTCCTAATCCCTTCATCAGTTCAGGGATTTTTCTGCCGCCAAATAATAAAAGAACAATCACAAGGATTATAATTATTTCCAATGTTCCTATTTTTCCCATAAAATATAACTTAGTTTATATTTATAATTGTCAAATTTACTCACTATTATTTATTTTTTAAGGTGTTCGTGAGAACGCTTCGCTAAGTTACTCACTATTATTGTTTATTTTCAATGGAGTTCGTGAAATCCCTGCCCGACTGTGTCATTCAGGCGGGGATCCGCTAAGTTCATCCCGATAATTATCTGGATTGTGTTAAACTTGCTTTGATTTGATAGTTCAAAAATAATACTTTTTGTTTAAACTGCAAAATATTTTCCCTGCCCGACTGAAGGATGTTAGTAGTTCGGGCGGGTTTAAAAATTTCCGGTTTTAATTCGTACCATTTTTCAACCGCTTCAAAAGGGTTTTTTATTTGCCCAGCCAACCAAGCGGATCGGTAAGAACCTTGCCATACCATACTTCGAAGTGAAGTTCTGTCTTTGATTCGTCATCATCAGTGAAAACAAGACCGATGCTTTGTTTGATTTTTATGTTATCGCCGGTTTTAACATATACTTCCTTAAGATTTGAATAAACCGTAAGGTATTCTCCGTGACGGATGATTACTGCTTTGTTGGCGCCTGGTATGGAAATCACGCCGGTTACTTTCCCATCGAAAACGGCCCTGGCTTTGGCTCCGGAATTTGTTGATATATCAATGCCATTATTCTTAACTTTAATGCCTGTTAAAACAGGATGAGGATGTTCGCCGAATGTGCTCGTTACAATCCCTTTTTCT
Source organism: Bacteroidales bacterium (assembly GCA_041658145.1). Taxonomy (GTDB): domain Bacteria; phylum Bacteroidota; class Bacteroidia; order Bacteroidales; family CG2-30-32-10; genus JBBAAT01. The sequence continues at coordinate 826 of JBBAAT010000153.1, forward strand.
GTTGGCCATGACAATTTACCTTTGTTTGAAGTAAAACTATTTGAAAGTACGAGCTCAGCTTCTGTTAACCCAAGCTCCTTTGAAGTTGATGAAATATTTGTGGTTTTTTTTGTGATATTGGCGCTGGTTGTGCTCTTCTCAGCAGCTTTTTTAATTTCTTCTGTTATAATTGACTCAATGGATTGCTGTAATTTTTTCGCTTCTTTTTCTTTCTGCCTGATAGATTTTATCAGATCTTTTTCTTTCTGTTGTAATTTTTTTACAGCTCCATTTTTTTCTTCTTTTTCCTGAGCCAGTAAACTTTTTTCTGCTTCTTTACTTTTTAATAAGGTAGATTTACCTGATTTGATATTTTTTAATTGAGAGATGGTTTCATTCAGCATCATGGACGCATTCATGATACGTTCCGCCTGCTTCCTGCGATAACGGGCATATTGCTGTAAATACTTCAGCCTGATGAATACCTGGTTAATATCGGTCGACGCAAAAAGGAACATCAGACGAGTGAATGCATTCCTGTTTTTGTATGCAAAATAGATCATTTTTGCATACTCTTCCTTAAGGCGTTTTATTTCATTTGTAAGTCTTGATGTTTCTTTAAAATTACTGATAATTTTTCCATCAATATCCTGAATTTCAGTATTGACCGTGTTTATTAAGCCTTCCCTCTGATTGATTTTATTATTTAATATGATTAACTGGTTTAATGATATCTGTTTGTTTTTCTTAGTTTTAGATAAAAGTTTGTTGGCGTAAGCTATATCATTTTCTAATTGTTGTTTGTCGTCCTGCAATTTAGCCTTTGTCTTCTGAGCCCACAAGTTGCCGCTAATAAAAATATAAAGAATAATGAGCGTTAGTGAAAACGCTTTTTTAAAAAGGGAAAATTTGTTTATTACACTGTCAGCGGTCATTGGTCATCAGTCATTAGTCTTGGGCATTAGTTGGTTTAATTATTTTACTGTTCAATGTTGTTATGCACTGGGCAGTCATTGTTTTATAAATTTCTTCACTGCAACTTCTTTTCCTGTTTTCACTTTCACAAAATACACTCCTTTAGCAAATGCAGAAATATCAATGCTTGTATAATTTTCGTTTGCAATAATACTTCTAATAATTTGCCCTTGTATATTAAAAATTTCTATAGTGGCTTTTTGCGGGGCTTTAATAGTTAAATTATCGGTGACGGGGTTGGGATAAATAATAATTGCAGATTCAGATAATTGGTTTTCTTCTACAAAGTCACCTCCATTGATAGTTTTTTTAATTATTCCATAATTTCCAACAGTATAACCGATATTAGATGTTGGAAAACAAACTGAATGTAATTCATTGGTTGCCCCACTTTCTTGAGCTATCCAATTATTTCCGCCATCATTTGTTTTTACAATCGTACCAGCAGTGCCAACAGCATAACCAGTATTTGCATCTGTAAAGCATACTGAATATAAATGATTATATGTACCGCCTGCTGGTACTATCCAGGTTAGCCCACCGTTTGTTGTTTTAAGAATTGTTCCGCTTTGTCCGACAGTATAACCTGAATTTGCATTAACGAAATAAACTGAATATAAAGAATTATTTGTGCCGCTTGTTTGTTCTGCCCAATTGCCACCTCCATTTGATGTTTTAAGAATTGTTCCTGTACTACCAACAGCATAACCTGTATTTGCATCTGCAAAATAAATAGATTCTATTTCCTCAGTTGTTCCGCTATATATTGATGTCCAATTTGAGCCGGCATCGTCTGTCTTTAAAATTGTTCCATTCCAGCCAACGACATAACCCTTATTTGCATCGGTAAAATAGACAGAGCATAAAACATTAGTTGTTCCGCTTGATTGTGTAACCCAATTTATCCCACCATCTATTGTTTTAATGATTAGTCCGTTCATACCAACAATATAACCTGTATTGACATCCGTGAAATAAACTGAAGTTAACCAATAATTTGTTGTAATACTACATGGTTGTTCTATCCAGTTTGTTCCGCCATCAATTGTTTTTAAGATTTTGCCCCAACCACTAACAGCATAACCCGTATTGACATTAGTGAAATAAACTGAATTTAAATCATCTAATGTTCCTGTTGATTGTATTGTCCAATTTATTCCAGCATTGCTTGTTTTAATAATTGTACCAGCCCAACCTACTGCGTAACCAGTATTAGCATCTGCAAAATACACGGAATAAAAACCGTTCGAAGGTCCGATTGTTTGTGTTGACCATGAAATTCCGGCATTGCTTGTTTTTAATATTGTATTACAAGCAACAGCGTAACCCGTATCGGCATCGGTGAAATAAACTGAATTTATTTGATTATATGTTCCGCTTGTTTGCCATAACCAGTTTGCTCCGCCATTGATAGTTTTTAGAATTGCGCCACCTTGACCAACAACGTAACCAGTATTGGCATCGGTAAAATAAACCGAGCATAAAAAATTAGTTGTTCCACTTATTTGTGCTGTCCAGTTTGTCCCTCCATTGATCGTTTTTAGAATTGTAGTATCACCTACAGCGTAACCAGTATTGGCATTGGCGAAATAAACAGAATTTAAAAAATCAGTTGTTCCACTTGTTTGTGTTGTCCAGTTTGTTCCGCCATTTATTGTTTTTAGAATTGTTCCATAATAACCAACAGCATATCCTGTATCGGTATTGGTGAAATAAATTGAATATAACCCAGAAGTTGTCCCGCTTGTTTGTGCAATCCAATTAGTTCCTCCATTTATTGTTTTAAGAATTGTTCCTTGTCCACCAACAGCGTATCCTGTATCAGCATTGGTAAAATAAATTGAACATAACCCAATAGTTGTTCCGCTTGTTTGTATTGTCCAGTTTGTTCCTCCATTAATTGTTTTAAGAATTGTCCCTAAACCGCCAACAGCATAACCAGTATTGACATCGGAAAAATAAACTGAAGTCAAAATATTACCCTGTGGCAGGGGATTTTGCCATGTCCATTGTGCAAAACCTGATGCCAAAATAAGCATTAAACAAATTAAGAGGTAAAGTTTTTTCATGGTTTAAATTTTAACACCTTGTGTATAATCAAAGAATTAGGATAGTTAATACACACACGTTACTAAGTATCTATTACTTTTCCAATATCAATAAATATCTAATTTCCTAATATCAATAAGTATCCAATCTCTCTCTTTCACTATTTTACTTGCCTCTTAATTCGATGTTGTTTATTTGTTAATTCTCTTGTATTTACTACTTACATTAAATGGGAATTGAATTGATCCTGAAGTTAAAACTTTTGAGTTTTCCATTTTAATTTCTATTTTATCTTTATCGTTTATAATAACATATTCCATTTTATTTGGAAATAGCAAGTTATCGACTTTTTCGTATTCAGAATATTCTACATCTAATTTACGGTTTTCTTTTAATTCTTTAATGTGAACCTTCGAAATCTTATAGTTATCAGGGTCAAGCCAAATATCCTGCATCAAAATCCTAAGACTATCGTCTGTATTTTTTAAGTGTTTTTTTAGTTTTCTCCTGCCCACTGTGCTCAATAGATATTGTTTCCCGTCCACAGATGCTTTAAAAACATCGTTTTCATAATATGAAAAGTCAGTTCCAACCAACAACGATTGCAGCATATCAAAATCAAGATTTGTCTTCAGCAGCTTATTTATATATTTAAAATCGCCGCAAAAATAAGTTGCTTCCAAACGATTTAGAAATTTAACAGAATCTGTTGTAATTAAAATTCTTGCGGCTTCTATGCCCAAAGCCGGCGAAATAGATACCCATATTGCGCTGTCTTTTCTGATCCTCAGGTTTCCATTAAAGGAGTTGTTATTTTCATTATAAGAAACATCTGCAGAAAATTTTACGGTTAGCCGATCGAACCTGAATTCGTTTTTTTTCAATTGTTCAAAAAGGTAATCGGCTCCTTTGTCTTTTATTGGTTCTTTAATTATTTTTTTTTGCGGATTACAGGCAAAAGCCCATACCAGTATAATCAAGCTCAATATGCATAAGAAAAGGGTATTGGGTATACGTTTATTCATATAATTTTCTGTCATTAATTTTTTTATTGAGCAGATCGGAACCTTTTCCTTTTTCTTTAGCTTTTTTCCAGTTATCCACGGCTTTTTCTATTTGCCCGAGCTTAAACATGACATCGCCTAAATGTTCCATGATATCCGGATCTGAACTACCTCCCGTTTCAATTGCCTTATTTATCCATGTTTCAGCTTCGCCGTATTTTCCCTGCTTATATAAAACCCAACCATACGTATCAAGATAAGCGGAGATATCAGGATTTATATCAACAGCTTTTTTTGCCATTTTTTCTGCTTTATCAAGATCTTCTCCCCGCAACGATAAGTAATAACTATAGTTATTCAGAATGTATGCGTTTTTGGGATCAATTTCAAGAACTTTATCATAAAAAGAGAATGCTTCTTTGATGTCTTGTCTGGCATAATAAGCATCGCCAAGATACGCATAAAACTGTTTAAGTAGATTATCGTTGTACACAACCAATGTTATTCCTTTGTTCAAAGACAATATAGCTTCGTCGTATTTTTTCAGCACATAATTTGCAGCTCCATTAAACAGGTATAAACCAGCCTGTTCCGGAAATAATTCAATTGCACGTTTACTTTCATTTTCCAAAGCAGTATTGTTGTTTAATTCAGATTCAATCAATAAAAGCTGTTCCCAAACAGCATACCGGCTACTGTCAAGCGAAAGAACTTTTAAATATTGGTCTTTTGCTTCAGTAATTTTTTTATCCCGGTAAAAGAAATCACCATAAACAGAGTAAGCCTTAGCTTCAGCAGGATGGGTTTTGATCAGCAAATCAATAAGTGTATAAGCCTGTTCTTTCAGATCGTTTGAATTTTCCGTGAGAGCATAATAAGATAACAATATCTTAACTTTTGAGTCGATGTCAAGATTTACATTGGAAAAAGCAAGCTTCAACTCTTCATAAGATTTTTCTTTTTCTCCTTTTATCCTGTAATAGTCAGCCAGGGAAAGATGGACATTGGCATTATCCGGATCAATCTTAATTATTTTTTGATACACATCATAAGCCTCCTGAGTCATATTATTCGATATATAGAGACTGGCAAGGTAATTATAATAGCTTGTTTCTGAAGGATACGCATTAATGAGTTTTTGTATCTCTTCCACTGCTTTGCCAAATTTATTTTGCTGTAAGTATATCTTTTCTTTCTGAATTGAAATATCTTCGCTTACGCCTATTTTCTGTTCGATTATATTATATACATCAATGGCTTCGGTATATTTAGCCGAATACAGGTAACCCAATGCCCAATCGAAATAATATTCCATGTTTTCAGGATGCGCTTTTGCAAGCATTTCATAAATAGCTGTAGCATCTTTATATTCCTTCTTCGTTACAAGCAATTCGGCATAAAGCTGCCGGTACCAGACATTTTCGGGTTCTATTTTTACCGCTTTTTTAATAAAAGCAATGGCCTCATTGTTTTTTTTCTGTACATAATAAATTCCGGCAAGCTCGTACAGAGCCGCTGCATTATCAGGATCGGTCTTAATGCATGAAAGGAAATGAATTACCGCTTTATCGTAATTACCCAGAATTTTCTCTTTACAACCATCAATGAATACAGATGTGTTGTCGAGTTTCTGATTTTCGTTCAGGCTTATTTTTTTATCATGCCTGAATATACCACAGGAAGTGGTCAACAGTAGAAATGCTGAAATTATTACTATATATTTGTGTTTATTCATCTGTTTATACTGCGAACGGGGTAAATTTGTACATTCTTAAAAAAAGTCCCAAGCCCTAAGTTCCAAGCCCAAAGCCCCAAGTCTCCTTGGAATTTGGAATTTGAGATTTGGAATTTGGATCTTAAAAAATGTATGGTACTTCGACATACTCAGCTTAAATTTTGTTCCGTTTCATGTCTAACTTAACACAGTGTAATCGCCAATGCTTACATCTTTTTTGCCGCCATAATACTCCACATAATTTCCTATCATAGAATTATCAAGGTTTACGCAGGAAATTTTCGCGTTTGATTGTACGATACTATCCGTAATAACTGAGTAATCAATAACAGTGTTTTCTCCAACAGACACATGCGGACCAATAATGGAATTAATTAGTTTCACGTTTTCCCCGACATAACACGGTGGAATGATAATCGAATTTTCCACAATCGCCGAATCTGCAATAAGTTTTTCTCCCTTACATAATTCCAGAATGCGCTTATTGGTAAAAACCGTTGCCTCTTTATTTCCGCAATCAAGCCATTCTAAAACT
>JBBAAT010000154.1:0-6952 GCA_041658145.1 Bacteroidales bacterium
CTCCATGGCAGGAAAATTCAATCACATGGAATAATCAACCTAATACTGATGATTCAAATATGGTTGCATTACCTCAATCAACTTCATCAACTCAGGATTATCAAGACATTGATATAACTAATTTAGTTATCGAAAGAATTCAACATCCTAATTCTAATTACGGCTTTATGCTGGCTTTGCAAACCGAACAACTTTATAGATGTTTGGTTTTTGCATCATCTGATAACACTATAGATTCTATTCGTCCGGAAATTAAAATCAGTTATTGTTTGCCTTCTGGAATTACTGAAAATAAAAAAGAAGATTTTAAAGTTTTTCCAAACCCTACTTCTGAAAATCTAACATTATCAAATAAAATAAAACCTGACGAGATAATTAATGTTAAATTATTTGATAGTAATGGAAATTTTATAACTGAGTATTTGTGGGGTGCTCAACCAAGTTTGAGTATTGATACATATTATTTATCGCAGGGGTTATATTATTTGCGGTTACAAAGCAAGAGTGAAATAAAAATAATTAAATTTGCAGTTATTAAAGATTTATAATAGTAAACGTGAGAAAGTTAAAATTGTTTTTTATCAGGAACACAAAAGCTTATTTTTTAAGATTAAATCTTCATAAAATATTTAAATTATTCGAAGGTGTTTTTTTGAATTTATCTTATCTTTCTAAATTTTCTAAATGGCGGAAAGCTCACTCAGACCTGCCTTATAATGATTTTTTTTCAAAAGAATTCATCTTTGATAAAAGATATAAGCTTTATGAATTTTTATTTAATTATGAAAAATTGGATGATGAAATAATTTATCTGGAATTTGGTGTTTTGGGTGGCCATTCTTTTAAATGGTGGACTGGAAAAAATATTAATTCTAATTCGAGATTTTACGGTTTTGATACTTTTGAAGGTCTCCCTGAAGATTGGAATTTATATAAAAAAGGAGATATGACCACAGAAGGAAAAATCCCTCAAATCGATGGCAACCGTCATCAATTTTACCGTGGATTATTTCAAGATACTCTAATGCAATTCTTAAAACAAGTCAATTTAAATAAAAGGCTGGTAATAAATATGGATGCTGATTTATACAGTTCTACTTATTTTGTATTAAACTGTATTGCCCCATTCTTAAAAAAAGGCGATGTAATTATTTTTGATGAATTTGGTGTCCCGACTCATGAATTTAAAGCTTTTTCTGAGTTCTTTGCGTCTTATTATCTAAAATACAAAGTACTTGCCGCAAGCAATAATTATTATCAAGTTGCAATAAAAATAGATTAGAGCAACTACGAGTTACCAAGCGGTAATAAGCATTTTTATTGCCCTTGTGCCGTTGGTGGCGTCGCCCCCATGATTCCCCGGCTTCGGTTTATTCAAATTCTTCACAGTCGTATTAAACGAAAACTCATCAGCCATGCTTTATTGGTTTTATAAAACTTTGCGGCAATCTGCGCCACACTAAAACGAGTTGGCGGCTTCCTTTATTTTTTTTGGGTATATTCCGAAAAAGCCATAATTTTGCGTTCACAACATTAAATGTATCTACACAACCGATGAAAAAATAAATGGAACGCAGATAACGCAGAAAATTATGATGAACAAGATAAAAATCATATTTAATCATAAGCAATCTGTGTCATCAGCGTTCTATTCCATTGCCTGAGTAGTTACCATTAAATTAATCACAGTGAAAATTTTACTTATTATTATAATAATATATTTTCTGCTGACTTTAGTAGGCAAGTATATTTTCCCGTACATAATCCGATATTTCATTAAACGTTTCAGCAAAAGATTTAACGAAAGAATGAATAATCAATCCTATAATAATCCGTATAAATATAAAAAAGAGGGTGAAATTCATATAGACCAATCGCCTGAAAAAAATAAAAGCCAAACCTCTGATATTGGCGAGTATGTTGACTTTGAAGAGATAAAATAAATTATTATTCTGCTTTTTGTTATTAAAAAATAGCCACTAATTTCACGAATTAAAGTAATAAAAAATCTGTGAATTGAACGAAGCCCCGCCTGAATGGCACAGTCGGGCAGGGATCTCATAAGCACCTTTAAAAACAAGAAAGTTTGCGAATAATCTGTGGCAAATCAATTGTTGAATAGTAACGGCATACGTAAACATTAAATTTCAACCATGAAAAAAAATAATTTCAAATCATTTGTTCCGCATATTATTGCTGTAGTGCTGTTTGTTGTAATCACAATGGTTTATCTCAGTCCTTTATTAGAGGGTAAACAGTTGAAACAGGGAGATATCACTAACTTTCAGGGGGTGTCGAAAGAAATTGTCGATTACAGGGCTGCTACCGGAAAAGAAGCATTGTGGACAAACAGGATGTTTGGCGGAATGCCGGCTTACCAGATTTCCGTTGTTTATAAAACCAATTTAATTAATTATATTGACAGAGCTATAAAATGGTGGCTTCCTCACCCTGCCGGTTTGGTTTTTTTATATTTTTTAGGCTTTTACATCTTATTATTGGTACTTGGTGTAGATAAACGACTTGGAATTGTTGGCGCTATTGCCTTTGCGTTTTCATCATATTTTTTCATTATTATTGAAGCAGGGCATAACTCTAAAGCTAATGCTATCGGTTACATGGCTCCTGTAATTGCAGGCATTATTCTGACATTTAACGGCAGATATTGGCTTGGCGCAGCATTAACAACTTTTTTTCTTGCTCTTGAAATTAATGCTAACCACCCGCAAATCACATATTATTTATTACTTATTATTATTGTTTTAGGAATTGCTGAATTAGTAAGTAAATTTAAAGAAAAAGATCTTAAAAAATTCTTCAAAGCAATAGGTATCCTTGTGATTTGTTTATTTTTAGCTGCCGGAGCCAACATTGCAAGCCTATGGGCTACTTATGAATATGGTAAAGATTCTACACGTGGCAAATCCGAACTTACCTCTGACAAAGCAAATAAAACAACCGGACTTGATAAGGATTATGCTACCGACTGGAGTTACGGTATAGCCGAAACATGGTCGTTGATGATACCTAATATTAAGGGTGGTGCATCAGGGTATATCGGCGAAGATAAAAACGTACTGAAAAATGTTGACCCCAAATACAAAGAAGCTATTGGCGGTATGAATCAATATTGGGGCGATCAGCCTTTTACTTCAGGTCCTGTATATGCAGGCGCAATTATGGTTTTTCTTTTTGCTTTAGGGTTGCTTTTTGTGAAAGGAAAACTTAAATGGTGGTTGCTGGCTGGAACAATCTTCTCAATTCTTCTTGCCTGGGGTAAAAATTTTATGGGGCTTACCGATTTATTTCTCGACTATTTCCCTGCATATAATAAATTCAGAGCGGTTTCTATGATACTTGTTGTTGCTGAGGTTACTATCCCTCTGCTTGCCATGCTTGCTTTGAAAGAAATATATGAAAAACCGGAGATTCTGAAAGAAAAGAAAAAACAATTTTTTATTGCATTTGGAATTGTCGCCGGTTTGTTACTTTTATTCTGGCTTTTGCCTTCTGTATTTTTTAATTTTACAACCGACTCTGAAATATCCGGTATTAATACACAGATGAGCGATTATCTGAAACAACAACCCCAAAATTCAGGCGAGATTCAGGCATATTTTCAGAGTATTATTCCCAATCTTGAAATAGCCCGAATAGCCATTTTTAAAGCAGATGTAATAAGGAGCTTTATTTTTATCCTGTTAAGTGCAGGTATATTATGGCTTTATTCAATTAAAAAAATAAATAAAATTATTCTTGTAATAATTTTGGCTATCCTTATTACCATTGATATGGGAGTAATCAATAAGCGATATTTAAACGACAAAAATTTTACTACCAAAGCAAAAGTTAAAACTCCTTATTTGCCCACCGAGGCAGACCTGATGATAATGCAGGATAAAAATCTTGATTATCGCGTATATAATCTTTCTGTCAACACATTCAATGATGCAAGCACATCTTATTTTCATAATTCAATTGGTGGGTATCATGGAGCAAAATTAAAAAGATATCAGGAATTGATCGAAAACCAGATAAGTAAGCACAACCTGAATGTATTGAACATGCTGAACACCCGTTATTTTATAATACCTGATAGTTCGAGAAATCCTGTTGCTCAGCGTAATCCCAATGCTTTAGGTAATGCATGGTTTGTGGACGGTTACAAATTAGTGGCAAATGCCGATTCTGAAATTGTAGCGCTAAATAACTTCAATCCTGCATCAACTGCTATTATTGACAAGCGTTTTGAAAGTATAGTATCAAATTATAAAAATAAAAAAGATTCTGCATCTGTTATAAATCTTGAATCCTATCAGCCAAATAATCTTGTTTACAAATCTAAAACTACAAAAGATCAACTCGCCGTATTTTCTGAAATATATTATAACAAGGGATGGAATGTTTATATTGATGGCAAACCCGCTGAGTATTTCAGAACAAATTATATTTTGCGGGCAATGATAATTCCTGCCGGTGAACATAAAATTGAGTGGAAATTCGAACCTGTTGTTTATTATACTGGTATAAAAGCTTCTCTTGCATTTAACCTGCTGCTTATTATAGCTGTTTTAGGATTTTTATTTCTTGAAATCAAAGGTAAAAAACAAAAAACCTGATTCTTCAATAAAGTATAATATTTAATGAGAAAAGTATTAATTATTACCTATTATTGGCCTCCTAGCGGTGGAGCTGGTGTTCAGCGATGGCTCAAATTTGTAAAATACTTGAGAGAATTTAACTGGGAGCCTGTTATTTATACTCCTGAAAATCCTGAAAATCCTGAAGAAGATAATTCTCTCTTAAAAGATGTTCCCGATAATATTACTATTCTTAAAACTCCTATTTGGGAACCTTATAATTTTTATAAACGATTTATAGGACATAAAAAAACACAAAAAATAAGTGCAGGATTTTTATCTGAAAATAAAAAACCGAAATTGCCAGAAAAAATTGCTGTATGGATTAGAGGTAATTTATTTATTCCTGATGCAAGAAGATTCTGGATAAATAATTCTGTAAAATATCTTTCCGATTATTTAGCCAAAAATAAGATTAATGTTATTATTTCTACAGGACCTCCGCACAGCATGCATCTGATAGCATTAAAGTTAAAAAAAAAATTAAATATTCCATGGTTAGCAGATTTTAGAGATCCATGGACAAATATTGATTTTTATAAAGATTTAAAACTTACAAACCGGGCTGATAAAAAACATCGTAAACTCGAACAAAAAGTATTAAGTAATGCCGATAAAGTTATTGTTATAAGTAAAACGATGGCTGAAGATATGAAAAGATTACATAACAGACATTACGATGTAATTACAAATGGCTATGATACAGAAGATTTGCAGACAACTACTTTAAAAATGGATAATAAATTCAGTCTTGCACATATAGGAACCATGCCCAAAACCCGCAACCCTGAATTACTGTGGAAAGTTTTAAATAAATTAGTAAATGAAGATTCGCAGTTTGTTTCCGATCTCGAAATTAAATTAGTTGGGAAAGTTGATTATTCTGTTGTTGAATCTCTTAAGCAATATAATCTTTCCGATTTCTATAATAAAATTAACTACCTCCCTCATGATGAAGTTATTCGCATACAGCAGCAATCGCAGGTTTTATTACTTTTAATAAATAATACTCCTAATGCAAAAATGATTTTAACAGGAAAGTTTTTTGAATACCTTGCAGCCCGTCGTCCTATTTTGTGTATTGGACCCACCGATGGTGATGCAGCAAAAATTTTATTTGAAACAAAAGCAGGTTATATATCTGATTTTGACGATGAAGAAACTTTAAAAAAAAATATTATAATCTTATATTCTGAATATAAAGCAGGTATATTACAATCACATAATAAAGGTATAGAACGTTTTTCGAGAAAAAACCTGACTAAAGAGTTAGCAGGTTTAATGGCTAATTTTTAAATAAAATGATTAAACGTATATTAAAAAAAATCTTTCAACAATCCCGACTTAAAGAATATTCATCAATTCTCGATTTGGCCATTGAACACGGATATATTGTAACTTCTCTTGCTGATTGGTACGAAAATAATTTTTATCCGGCTAAAAAAGTTTTGGTACCCGGGCATGATGTTGATCTGAGCGCAAAAGGTGCATTAAAAATGTGGTTAATCGAAAAAAACAACCTGAAGCTACATCTGCAAACCCTTATTAATTCATGGAAAATCAACCATAAACTTGACAGAAATGATGATTCGCATTTTAAATACTCACGATTTAACCAAACAAAGCGGTTGAATGAAATCATCGGAAAATATCATAAATAATTCTTAATTTTGCAGAAAAAACTCCAATGGAACTTTCCGGAAAAAAAATTTTAGTTACCGGATCCGATGGTTTTATCGGCAGCCACTTAGTCGAAAAGCTTGTGGATTCGGGATATACGGTAAAAGCTTTTGTATATTACAACTCTTTTAATTCGTGGGGATGGCTCGATTCCTTTCCAAAAGAAAAAATAGAAAAGATAGAAATTTTTGCAGGCGATGTAAGGGATCCCGACTGTGTGAAAAATGCTGTTAAAGATGCTGATATAATATTTCATCTTGCCGCCCTGATCGCTATTCCATACAGCTATTATGCTCCATCGAGCTATGTGGAAACAAATATTAAAGGCACATTGAATATTTTGCAGGCAGCAAAAGATTTAAAAACCGAAAAAATTTTAGTTACGTCAACTTCGGAAGTCTATGGTACGGCTATTTACACTCCGATTGATGAAAAGCACCCACGCCAGGGACAATCACCCTATTCCGCTTCAAAAATTGGCGCTGATTATATGGCTGAATCATTTTTCCGCAGTTTTAATTTGCCTGTTACCATTGTAAGACCGTTCAATACTTATGGACCTAGGCAGTCGGCAAGAGCCGTCATTCCCACCATTATCACTCAGCTTTTGAGCGGAAAAACTGAAATAAAAC
>JBBAAT010000155.1:0-6932 GCA_041658145.1 Bacteroidales bacterium
GTTTAAATTAAAAAAGGGAAAGCATTGCTTTCCCTTTTTTAATTTAATCTTGTTTTCGATTACTTTTTCCTTATGCCATACAATTCCAGCAATTTTGCCACATATTTCCCGATAATGTCAAATTCAATGTTTACAATGGTTCCTTTTTTAAAATTGTGAAAATTTGTAACATCGTAAGTAAACGGAATAATAGCAACTGAAAAAGTTTTTTTACCGGAATCAACTACGGTAAGGCTTACGCCATTGACAGAAATTGAGCCTTTTTCTACTGTAATATTTCCTTTTTGGGGATCGTATTCAAATGTGAACATCCAACTGCCATCCGTTTCTTTTACACCTATGCACCTGGCGGTTTGATCAACATGACCCTGCACAATGTGCCCGTCAATACGACCTTCCATCTTCATGCTTCTCTCAAGGTTTATTTCGTAGCCAGATTTCCATGTTCCAAGGTTGGTTTTTTTCAATGTTTCATCAACTGCTGTAACAATATATTGGTTTATTTTTGGGAATACTTTTACCACAGTAAGACAAACACCATCGTGGCACATGCTCTGGTCGATACGTAATTCTTTTGCGACAGGTGTTCCAATCGTAAAATGAATATTTCCTTTTTCTTTGGTTACCTTAATAACTTTTCCTGTTATTTCTATAATTCCAGTAAACATACCCTTTATTGTTTTAAAACGTTAGCTTTGCAAAAATACCTTAGTGTTATGTTAATCATAATTCAACGCTGTAAGATTGCTTCATCCTCCTTCGTCGGCTTCGCAATGACGTCATTGCGAGGAGGAACGACGAAGCAATCTATATGACATTTCACACTTGACAAAACCTTAGTATTAATGCTTATTTCTATATAGATGAACAAATCCGTTAATTGTTCTTTTTTTTAAGCCGGCAAGACGTATTTCATACACATCACAAATAAAGAAATAAACTCCTTCGCTGCAATCCATCCCTGTATATTTATTTTTTCCATTCCACTTAATATCCGGATCTTCTGTGGTAAATACGATTTGTCCCCAACGGTTAAATATCTGGAGATTTATTTTTTCTACAAAATTATAATGGAATGGAATGAAGAAATTATTGTAGCTATCGCCGTCGGGAGTGAACACATTTGGCAATTCGTATAAGTTGCAACTGTCGATATCAATGCATACAACATTGCTCAAAGAACTTTCATTAAGGAATGAATCTACCGTGGTAACTGCATAGCAACCGGCAATAGAATTAAGAAACGTATGAAGGAAAGAAGTATCATTCGGATTGCTGATAGTGGTTAGCAATTCTATTCCGTTTCCTTCAACCGGTGAATAATAAATATTATATGATACCACATCATTTGCACAAGAGCGATTCGGATTAGTCCAGATAAGCTGGTTTTCGACTTTATCACAATCCGGGATTACCGAAAGATGAGGAGGGCATGGAGGGGTATGATCAAGCGGAATACCGCAAACTTCCTGAGAATAATTTATGATCGGATGTACGAACCCTGATGCAAAATAATCACCTATACTTTTTACTTTATAACAGTATGTCATGCCATTAGCCAAACCCGTGTCTGCATATTGATTTGTTATAGAATACCCGATTGAATCAAAAATCAGGGTTACCTGATTTTGCCTGTAAACCACGAAAGTATCGTTAATCCAGGGAACTATGGGGGAAAAGCCGAGCAGTAACTGATTATCAGAAGGCGTTAATGTAAGGAAAATGGAAGATGCCTTTTGAGTGTAGCCGATCAGGTAACGATCACCAGGCGTATCATTCCAAAGGTCAATTCGGTAAGACCAAGGTGTAGCAACAGTATTTACAAGCGTATCATAATAAATGGTGTCATTTAATCCATTCAAATACAATGAATCTTTCAATACAAGGTTGTTTCCGGTAAGATCGTCAGAATGATATATCAGATATTTATACGGGCCAATTGCCTGGGTGGTATCAAGCGCTGTAGGCTTTGACCATGCAATATAAACCTTCCCTGTTGCGACATCAGTTCGTATGATACTAACATTGGTAATGATTGGCACATCTTTGATCAGCGTGGTGCAAGCCTCGTTTGAGGCATAGCTTTCTGCTCCATCATCAAAATATGCAATTACCATGTAACAGTAATCAATACCGGGTATGAGGCCATTTCCATTATTTGTATCTGTATATGATGTGCTGCCAACACCGCTGACTGTAGCAATTTCAACATATCCGGTATAAGCCGGCACACCAACTTCACAATATCCGGGAACAAACCCATAAGATCCATTCCTCCTGTATATCTTATATCCTATTGCATTTGGGCAAGGGCTTTGATCCCATGTAAGATGAATATTGTTTCCTACAGGGGAAGCTGCCAGATTGGGAGGAGCCGGCGCCACCACAGTAATCATCACTGTTTCGATATCTACAAGTTTAACCGGGGTTCCGTTGTCGGTTGCTTTAAATGTCATCAGATACGGTTGTTTCTGAACATGGTCGCATTCGGTTTGCCATGAAAATGGAGATGTAACAGAGCCTGTACCGGAAACCGGCTGTGTAAAGGTAGCAGGGCTGACTGTTAATTGCAAAGGACCACCGGTTGCTGTAAGCGTAACAATATCACCATCAGGATCGGTGGCATGTACATTAAAATTTAATAATGTTCCGGCAAGAACACAGGTATCGTGAATCTCGTCAATAACAGGCGGATGGTTGTTGCAGGAAGCAATCTCTATTTGCATATCCCGCGTTACGCTGCCAATCAAATGCCCGTATCTCCATTCTTCAATTAATATTGCAACATTATATTCGCCAATACTGATCGGGCTGTCCCAAAGAAGATCGCCTGTAATGGAGTTAATACCAAAGGAAACGCTTGCAGCCGGGTATGAATAACCCGGAATATCAAGACCATCTTCTCCCTTGCAATTTATTAGCCTATATGAAATACTGTCGCCATCAACATCATAAGCGCCGGGGTTATGAATAAAAGGAACATTTACACAACCATTATCAATAGGAGGGTTTAATAATGCCGGCGAATTATTAGGTCCGAGAAAAGGATTGATAACAAGTACAGTTTGTATGTAAAACGGCACATTGATAGAATTGGGGATATTAAATACACCACCATTGCGGTTAGGGTCCTCTAATGAAATTATATAAGTATACGGACCGGGATAAGTATGCTGACCAATGTAAGTGTTACGTCTTATGTATATGTAGCCAGGCAAACTAATTGAATCATTTCGTTGAATATTTGAAGTAGTGCCATCGCCCCATGAAATGTCGTAATCAGGCCTGTCTGCCTGACTTGGAGTATAAGTATATGTAATAATAGTAAATTCGTAATTCAACCCACTAATCCAACGATATGTAATTTCCCCTGCTCTCATGTGTGTAGCATAAGCAGAAGTCACTAAAAAAAACAGGGAAACAATAATAAATAATCTTTTCATTAGTATCTTACTGAAAGAGAACACTAAATTAGTAAAAAAATCTTAGAATGATACGAAAAATTTGAATTTTAACATAAAAAACATCATTGTGAAACCCGCCTGCCGCCTGCCTGTCCGGTAGGCAGGGACAGGCGGGTATGCTGATATTCCTGATTTCGTAATTGCGGTATAAAGCCTGCTTCACGAATGGCTTGTTGTATGCCATCTGCATTAAATTTATGTGAAGCGCCTGCTACAGAAACCACGTTCTCTTCGATCATTATCGAACCAAAATCGTTGGCGCCGGCATGCAGACAAACCTGCGCTGTTTCTTTCCCAACAGTAAGCCATGACGCCTGAATATTTTCAAAATTTGGGAGCATGATCCTACTGATTGCAATAGTGTGAATATATTCAATCTGTGTTACTTTATTTGATATTCCATATTGTTTTTTCAAAACAGTTCCCTCGTCCTGAAAAGGCCATGGAATAAAAGCAATAAAACCCTTTGCATCTGTTGGTTTAGCCTGCTGTATTTCTCTTATAAAAACAAGATGCTGCATCCTTTCCTTTATTGTTTCAATATGTCCGAACATCATGGTAGCAGACGTAGTTATCCGCAATTGATGAGCTGCCCTCATCACATCTGACCACTCTTTTACAGTACATTTATTTTTCGAAAGAATATTTCGTACCCTGTCTGACAATATTTCGGCTCCCGCACCGGGAAGAGAATCCATGCCTGCTTTTGTAAGACGTAAAAGCACTTCCTTAAATGAAAAGCCGCTCATTTTACTAAGATGTACGATCTCGGGAGGGCCCAGCGCATGGAGTTTTAGTTCAGGATATAATTGTTTCAACTGTCTGAAAAGAGTTTCGTAGTATTCAAGGTCAAGATCGGGGTGCATTCCTCCCTGCAAAAGAAGTTGATTACCTCCCAGCTTTTGCATTTCTTCAATTTTCTGAATGTATTGCTCAATGGAAGTTATGTAAGCTTTTTTACTTTCAGGCGAACAATAGAAATTACAGAATTTGCAGCCTGATATGCACACATTAGTGATATTCACATTCCTGTCAATAAGCCATGTTACTTTATTTTCGGGCACTTTACGTTTCCTGATTTCATTTGCAACGAACATCAGTTCTGCTGTTGAAGCCTGTTCGTAAAGGAATAATCCTTCCTCTGCTGAAAGAAATTCAAGATTTAATGCTTTTTTTAATATATTATTAATGGTCATTCGGTTGTTATTCATGGTCATTAAAAAAATCGCAAATCACAAGTAATCTAAGTATTTCGCCCTTTCTCCGGTTCGCCCTTTCTCATTACCAACTGCCACCAGCCGCTGCTTTAAACATTATAACTAAACAGTGACAAATAATAATAATCATGAATGATATCCTCGGGTTTTGTAAATTTGTAACATCTTTCATCTTCAAAATTAATACTATTATGGTTACAATAATTGAAAAAGCAGGACAAATTTCCGCCAAGGATAATGCGATTTACCTGATCGAAAATACAAGGAAACTTAGATCTTATGGGTTCTCCGTGGATGAAATTACATATATAGACACTCAGAATAAGAAGAACGAAGTAAAAGTTTTTGCATTCAACCGGTTAAAAAGATGGGACTTTGTGCAATATATTAAGAAAGATGACAAAGACCACAATACAATTGAATCATACCGAAAAGCAGGCGACAGCATACTTCCCCATATCAATGGCAATAAGATATCACAGATATTAATAATAGATACCGATGATAATCCCACGGGCGCATTTGCTTTTGCCGAAGGTATGGCTCTCGGGAATTATCAATTCACCAAATACAAGAAGAATAAAGAATCAAAAAAGTCTTTTAATACTCTTGAAAAAATATCGATCATTTCAAAAAAGGTTTCGGAAAAATCCATCAAAGAACTAAACATACTGACAAGCGCCGTTTATAAAAGCCGCGACTTGGTTAACGAACCCGTATCTTACCTGAATGCACTTAAACTGGCGGAAGAAGCAGAAACGTTCTGTAAAAAGGAAGGCGCCAAAGTAGAAATATTAAATAAGCTTAAAATTGAAACACTCAAAATGGGTGGATTACTCGCTGTGAATAAAGGCAGCCTGAACCCTCCTACGTTCACCATAATCGAATGGAAACCGGCAAAGCATGTAAATAAAAAACCTTATGTGTTTGTTGGTAAAGGCATTGTTTTCGATACAGGTGGCATCAACCTGAAACAAGGACAGCACATGGAGGATATGAAATGCGATATGTCCGGTGCTGCTGTTGTAATTGGAGCCATGTATGCGATTGCAAAAGCTAAACTCCCCGTTTATGTAATCGGCCTGATTCCCGCTACTGACAACCGCCCTGACGGGAATGCTTATGTGCCTGGTGATGTAATCACCATGTTTGATGGCACAACTGTAGAAGTGCTTAATACTGATGCTGAAGGCAGGATGATACTGTCGGATGCATTGAGTTATGCAAAAAAATACAAACCCGAACTTGTAATCGATCTGGCAACTCTCACAGGAGCAGCTCATGCAGCCGTTGGCAAATACGCCATGGTTAGCATGGGAAGTAAATATAAAAAACACATGGATGAGTTAAAAAAAAGCAGCAATAATGTTTTTGAAAGGATCGTAGAACTTCCACTCTGGGATGATTATAAAGAGTTGATAAAATCGGAAGTGGCCGACATTAAAAACATTGGCGGGCAATATGCAGGCGCCATCACTGCCGGAAAATTTCTTGAACATTTCACAGATTACCCATGGATACATCTTGATATTGCAGGGACTGCCTT
This sequence comes from Bacteroidales bacterium, assembly GCA_041658145.1. Classification (GTDB taxonomy): domain Bacteria; phylum Bacteroidota; class Bacteroidia; order Bacteroidales; family CG2-30-32-10; genus JBBAAT01. The sequence goes on from JBBAAT010000155.1 coordinate 6,228, forward strand.
TATGAATTCACGCGACAGTTACCGTGGACAAGGAGGAACAGGCTGGGGTGTGCGGATTTTATTTGATTTTATAAAGAACAAATGCAAATAATATACTTTGAATGGTCATAATTTTAACATTTTAAAAAGGTATAGAGGTATAGGATATAGAGGTATAAGGCGCGCAAACCCAATGCCTTTATACCTTTATCCCATATACCTATTTTATGTACAGTTTCCTGCCTGCCGGTAGGCAAGGTGTCCCGTTTTTAGTATATCTTTGTAGCATAAAATTGATTTGTCATGACAAAACCAGAATCAGAAGAACGTATAAAAGTTGGAATTACACAAGGCGATATTAACGGAATAGGTTATGAAGTAATTATTAAAACACTCGCCAATCCTCACATACTCGAATTATGTACACCTATTGTTTATGGTTCATCCAAGGTGGCATCATACCACAGAAAAACGCTGGATGTTCCGGATTTCAACCTCAACCTGGTGAGGAATGCTGAATCAGCAGTTCATAAAAGATCGAACATCATCAATGTTTACGACAAAGAAGTAAAAATCGATTTAGGCATTTCTACTGAAATTGCCGGACAATTGTCGTTGCTTTCTCTCAAAGCAGCCGTTGAAGATTTAAAAAACAAGCACATTGATGTTTTGGTTACGGCGCCCATCAATAAAAAGAATATCCAGTCGCAGGATTTCCATTTTGCA
>JBBAAT010000156.1:0-6899 GCA_041658145.1 Bacteroidales bacterium
CGGCTGCAAACCGGGATGTAGCATGATAGAAGGAAATATTGTTTCATTCATTAATCCTGTTTATCTTGATTCTGTTGTCAGGGATGAGTTTTCCAATATGAACATACAGTTAGATTATGAATACGGCATCTTCAGAATATCTGACAATCATTTTGTAATGGGTAAATGCGAAAATTATAAAAACAAAATTATAAAAAGCGAGCATTTTACATCCTTATCCTGTTTATGGAAACCAAATAGTTATATTTTAAGCGTTTATTTTCCACAGGAAGAAAATCTTCTTATCCGCCAGATGTCCGGATGGCTTCTGCTTTCGGGTATCTTCTTGCTTATTGTCATCTTTAGTTTTTCTTATGTGATTCTTAGTTTAGTGCGGCAGAAAAAACTTTCCGAAATGAAAACGGATTTTGTAAACAACTTGACACATGAATTTAAAACACCCATATCAACAATATCACTGGCAAGCGAAATGCTTTTAAAACCCGACGTGAATGAATTGCCTGAAAAAACTACAAAATACGCTAATATAATCTATGATGAAAACAACCGCTTGAAAAATCAGGTAGAACAGGTGTTACAGATAGCGGTATTGGATAAAGGAAGTTTTAAATTGAAAAAGAAAGAAATGGATATCCATGAGATCATCGAAATAGCCGTTGATAATTTTGAGATGCAGGTTAAGCAACGTGGCGGGCAAATCATTATTCAACTGGATGCTTCTAAATCTACTTTTTTTGCAGATACTGTACATATTACTAATATTATCCATAACCTTATGGATAATGCGACAAAGTATTCGCCTGACAAACCTGAAATTAAAATTTCCACAAGAAATGAACGAAATGGTATTCTGGTTTCAGTGGAGGATAAAGGTATTGGAATTAGTCGTGAAAATCAAAAACATATTTTTAAAAAATTTTACAGGGTTCACACCGGAAATATTCATGATGTGAAAGGATTTGGTTTGGGGCTTTATTATGTGAACACAATTGTTGAAGCACATGGTGGCTCAATCAGGCTTTTCAGCGAATTGAAGAAAGGAACCCGGTTTGAAATTTATTTCCCGTTTATTCAAAACTAATGTTAAGTTAAGAATCAAATGATGCATAGATTGCTTCGGTCGTTCCTCCCTCGCAATGACGTCATTGCGAAACCGACGTAGGAGGTGAAGCAATCTCAAAACGACATATTAGGATTAACATAACACGAATTTATTGCATTTGCTTATGGAAAATTTTAAAATACTACTTGTAGAAGATGACCCCAACCTGAGTTTGGTTTTGCAGGATTATCTGGAAATGATGGGTTACGAAATAGTTTCTTGTGAAAATGGCGAAGCTGGTCTTAATTCTTTTAATAACGAGCTCTTTGACCTTTGTATCTTTGATATTATGATGCCCAAAAAAGATGGATTTTCGCTGGCTGAAGATATTAGAAAAATTAATTCTGACATCCCCATTATATTTCTTACGGCTAAATCTTTTAAAGAAGACCGTATAAAAGGCTTTCAGGTAGGTTGTGATGATTATGTTACTAAACCATTTAGCACTGAAGAGCTTAATTATAGGATAAAAGCGATATTGAAACGCACTTCCATTATCAAACCCGAAAAAATATCAGAAGACCAAACTATATTTACATTTGGAAATTTTACATTCGACAGTGTAAACATGATATTGACTTCTCCCGGGCAGGATCAGCAACTTACCCGCAAAGAATCCGAGTTGCTTAAAGTGTTATGTCAACACAGAAACCAATTACTTACCCGCGAAGTTGCTTTAAAAACTGTTTGGGGCGATGATGATTATTTTATTGGTCGTAGCATGGATGTTTTTATTACCAAGCTCAGGAAATACCTGAAAAACGACCCTCGTGTATTCATAAACAATGTGCACGGAACAGGTTTTAAGTTCAGGGTTGAAGAATAATTCTGGCCTATCAGTATAATTGTAAAGATTTCATTTTAGCAGGAAACATTATCTTTGCCGACGAACATCATTTTATATATAAATGAATACTGCGAATTCCCGTAACAATTCAATACTCTCAATTACAATCATTGGCGTTTTATTTTTTATTTTTGGCTTTGTTACCTGGCTCAATTCAACGCTTATTCCTTTTCTCAAAATATCTTGCGAATTGAATAATGTTCAGGCTTATTTCGTAACATTTGCTTTTTATGTTTCTTATTTTGTTATGGCAATACCTTCTTCCCTCGTATTGCACAAAACGGGATTTAAAGGAGGTATGGCTCTCGGACTGTTAGTAATGGCGGCAGGTACGTTATTTTTTCTTCCCGCCGCTTTAACAAGAACATACTGGCTGTTCTTAACAGGATTGTTTATTCAGGGTACAGGATTATCCTTATTGCAGACAGCCTCAAATCCATATATCACTATACTTGGACCTATTGAAAGTGCCGCCAAACGTATTAGTATTATGGGAATATGTAATAAAGTGGCAGGCGCTATAGGTACTTTTATTTTAGGAGTAATTGTACTAAAAAATATTGATCCATTAAAAGAAAAACTTTTAAGCATTACTGATTCAACTGAAAAAATATTTCTTTTAAACAATTTGGCTTCAAGAGTTATAATGCCATATATTGTAATGGCAATGGCTCTTATATTACTTGCGGCCTTAGTAAAATATTCTCCTTTGCCTGATATAGATACTGATAAGGAAGAAAACCATTTAAACGAATCAGTCGTTAATAAAACCAGTATTTTCCAATTCCCTCATTTGCTTCTTGGGTTTTTAGCAATTTTCTTTTACGTTGGTGCAGAAGTAATATCCGTTGATACAATCATTCTTTATGGTCAATCTCATGGCATAGCTATGGAAGAAGCAAGAGTTTTTTCATCTTATACTATGGTTGCAATGGTTATTGGATATATACTTGGAATCATTCTTATTCCAAAATTCGTCAGGCAGGATAAAGCGCTTTTGGTTTCAGCAGTTCTTGGAATTACTTTTTCTTTGTTAGCAATATTTACTTTAGGATTTACATCGGTATTATTTATTGCATTTTTAGGCTTTGCAAACGCTGTTATGTGGCCTGCTATATGGCCTCTTGCAATTCAGGGATTAGGTAAATTTACTAAAATTGGTTCAGCTATATTAATAATGGGTATTATTGGCGGCGCTACTTTACCTTTGTTGTATGGCAGACTAGCAGATATCCCTTGTGTCGGATCACAACAAGCATACTGGATGTTAATTCCATGTTATTTCTTTATTTTATACTACGCTATAAAAGGTCATATGATCAGAACTTAATTTAGTAATTGTTTTTAAAATGAACTTAATTGTTTTTTCAGCATTATTTTTCCCCGTTGTATTAAGCGGAATTTCTGTTTTCTTTTTTAAAACAGGAGAAAAAACTTTAAAGCTGATCCTTGCATTTGGCGGAGCTTTCCTGCTTTCGCTTTGTTTTATTGAACTTATTCCTGAAATATATTCTTCTGAATCGGAGCAGATAGGTTTGTTTATAATGCTGGGGTTTTTTATTCAGCTTTTGCTTGATTTCCTTACAAAAGGAGTGGAACACGGCCACCACAGCCATCATGAAAAGCTTAATGAACCTTGCAGGAATAAGCATGACGATATAAGTTTTTCAGGAATCATGATTGGTATTTGCATACATTCATTTCTTGAAGGAATGCCTTTATCCAGTAATTTTCAGAATATTGAACTGAAGAATACTTTATTAACGGGTATTATCATTCATAACATTCCCATTTCAATTGTACTTGTGAGTTTGCTTATACATACCGGACTTAAGAAAAGTACTTCAATTATTTTATTATTCATTTTTGCATTATCAGCTCCACTTGGAACCATTACCAGTTACTTTTTAGGCGAAGGTTTCGCCGAAAACATGTCGCATTTTTTTAATATCGTATTAGCTGTAGTGGTTGGAATTTTTCTACATATTTCTACAACTATACTTTTTGAAACCGATGAACAACACCACTTCAATTTTTATAAATTTATCGCAATTATTTTAGGCGCAAGTGTTTCAGTGTTAATTTTGTATTGAATTTTATTTATATAGCCATGAAGGCCACACAGAAAGGTGTTTCCAAATATCTCGCATCAAAAAAAAAGTAAAAGATTATGGTATCGCAATAATCGGAGTACTTTGCATCAAAAAACCGTAAAAATTTGGCACAGCCAAATCTTATTCAAATGTAAACTCATAAATGTCCGACTCTCCATATCCTCCCGTTTTTGCAGAAGTATAAAAACCTTTTTTCCCGTCAGGTGAAGTGAAGATAAAATTGATATCATCATAAGCGGTATTCAATGGATATCCCATATTTTCGGGTTTTGCCCATAACCCGTTTTCTGAAATGGTAGTCATAAAAATATCAAAACCTCCCATTGTTTCATGTCCGTTTGAACTAAAATACAGAGTGCCGTCTGGCATCAGCATTGGACAGATTTCATCATATTGCGAGTTAACGTCCGATCCAAGGTTTAATGGATTACCCCATTCTCCGGTAGCGAGTTTTTCTGACATATAGATGTCATAACCACCATATCCTCCAGGTTTATCGCTTACAAAAAACAGGGTGTTTTTGTCAGAAGTTATAAAGGCATATAACTCATTATACTTGGTGTTAATGTTTGTCCCGAGTTTTTGTGGAACGGTCCATTTGTTTTTTTCAGATAAATTTGATACATAAATATCATAAGTTTCTCGCACCTGGCGTGAAAAATAAAATTGATTTCCGTCAGGAGAAATGCAATTTAGTATTTCACTATTTCCTGTATTTATTTTGAAACCCATCTTTTTTGGCTTTGTCCATTTGTTTAAGTTGTACTGAGAATAATAAATATCATCGTAATACTCACCAAAATTATCTTTTTCCCCTCCGGTATTTCCTTTGCGTTTAGAGGTAAAATAAAATTGTGTCCCATCTGCTGAAAAGACAGGAGTATAATCGGAAAAAGTCGTGTTAATTGCTAAAAAAGGTTCAATTTTTATTTTAATTGATTTTACTGTCAGCTTTTTTGCAAAGGTGATCATCTCTATACAATGATTGACTTCATTTACAAAATCACCATCCTTATTCTTATCCGTAAGATATGATTTGAACTTTTCGAAATTTGCCAAAGCTTCATCAAATCTTCTTGCTAAGTGATAAGCTTGTCCGAGATACAAAAAAGCAAAAACCGGAGCAGATGTTTCTGTATAATTATAACTGTATCCGATATCTGTTTTCTTAATAGCCTTCTCCAGATATTCAATAGATTTAGTCCTTTGTTTCTTTAAATTTAAATAACAAACACCAACATAAAAATTCAGGTTGCAATTATCTAAATCTCTAACCAACAGTTTCTGAAATATTGTCAGCGCTTCATCATAATACTCGTAATTAAAAAGATCCTGGGCATACATGAACGTAAACTTAAAATCCCTGTCAGGGATTTTGGGGTCGCCATTTGAAAACGGTGTTGTGTTGAATTCGGGACATGTTTTCAATGATTTTTCGGCAAATGAAAAAGTTGAAAGAGAAAAAAATAAAAAAACAAATATGAAACTCAACTTCATAGTATAAGATTTATAATTGACAAGCAAACCTACATGAATTTTAATGAATACACAAATGCTAGTGTTAAAACAATGTAGTTTTGCAACAGTAATCGGTAAAAAAGGGTATTCGGTATTCGGTAAAAAAAGTATTCGGTACGTTACTGAATACCGATTACCGATTACCAAAACAGATTGTTGCAGAATTAATTTGTTGATACACTAGTGATACTTCTTTTTTGCTTCATCCCAGAAAACATCCATCTCTTTCAATGTCATATCATGCAATGATTTTTTGGATTTATTTGCATGTTCTTCAAGATAATTAAAACGTTGAATAAATTTATTGTTAGTCCTTTCAAGAGCAGTATCAGGGTTTACATGAATGAAACGTGAATAATTGATCAGCGCAAAAAGCAGATCCCCGAATTCTCCTTCAATAGCTTCATGCCCTGAACCGCTATCCACGTCATGCTTTAATTCTCCCATCTCTTCAATCACTTTATCCCACACCTGACTGGTTTCTTCCCAGTCAAATCCCACACCTCTTGCCTTATCCTGTATGCGGTATGCTTTAATAATAGATGGAAGCGAAGCAGGAACACCGGTAAAAACGGATTTGCTGCCTTCTTGTAGCTTGATTTTTTCCCAGTTGCTTTTTACTGCATCCTCAGTATCTGCTACTACATCACTGAAAATATGTGGATGCCGTTGAATAAGTTTTTCATTTATCCCCTCAATAACATCAGTAATATTAAACTCTTTGTTTTCTTCACCAATTTTTGAATAAAAAATAATATGCAGTAAAAGATCCCCAAGTTCATTTTTTATTTCGTCACTGTCCTTCAAAACAATTGCCTCTGCCAGTTCGTATGTCTCTTCAATGGTCAGATGCCTCAGCGATTCATAAGTCTGTTTTTTATCCCAGGGGCATTTTGCCCTGAGTTCGTCCATAATTTCGAGCAATCGTTTAAATGCTGCTAATCTTTTATCCATTTTCACTGTTTTTTTCCAAATGTACACGATTTTTTTTTAACTGGTGTTGTTAATTTTAATTTTGATTGTATCTTTACGGGTGAATTTAACTGATTTTAAAACTTATTTAAAAAATTCTTTTTTTTGCTATTTGCTTTTTATTCATAACTTTTCTTGACAAACCCTTTTTTATATTGTATATTTGTGCCTTGTTTTTGGTTTTGTGCTGTTGAATTTATTTAACTAATCGCTGTAACCCGCATGGCTGCACACACACACACACACACACACACACACACACAATAGCTTCGCTATTATCAAAATAAATTTGTTTAAGGATGAATGGTTTTTTACTGTTCATCCTTTTTTTATTGAAAATAATTAT